>CAZSQL010000028.1:0-14268 GCA_964609035.1 uncultured Candidatus Peribacteria bacterium | reverse complement strand
GCTAAAGACGGGACAAGAATTAAGATAATATAAAAATAAGATAAATCAATCAAAAAATTAAAGAAATTTCTAATTTTCTCGGACTTTTTTCAAAAATCTCATAAAACCTCATAAAACCTCATAAAACCTCAGTTCCTACCTAACTAAAAAAAGTCCTCAAAAATTTGACAAATCGAGGGGGGGGGGAGTATAATTAAGTATATTTATTTTTATATATTCACTATTTATAAATGACAGATCTTAATAATCGTGATTTGCTTCATGATAGATTAAAAGAAGAAAGAAGTAAAAAAAGGATTCCATTTATTCAGAAATCATCTAGAGAATTAGCTGAAAATATGCTAGAGGAAAATAAAAAATCGCCAGGATATAAAAAAGAAAGAATACAAAAATTTGTTGATCTTTTAGAAAATTCAGAATGAAAATTAACAAAAAAACTTAATTCTGATATTGCTAATGATTTAATCATTGATTGAAAACAAAAATATATAATTGATTATTCGGATAAGTTTATATTTGATGAAAATGTTTTAAAAACCTTCATTCTTAATGAAGGATCTTATAAATCTTATTCCAATCTTAATAAAATTATTGATAATATTCCTGGATTCTTTAACAAAAATATTATAGATTTTTTGATAGACAAAAGATGTGGATGGATTATCCCAGAATATATAAATAAATTTTCATGAGTAAATCATCAAGAAATAGCTGATTTGTTGATTTCTAACTGATATTGATGGAGTGTTGCAGAATATCTAGAGAAGTTTGAGTGAGTAGATCATAAAAAGATAGCAGAAAAAATATTCAAAATGAGACGAAAAAATACCTCAATTGATTATGTTGATAATGGTGGTCCATATTGTATAGCAAAGAATTTAGAAAAATTTAAATGAGTAGATCATAAAGAGATAGTTAATTTATTGATTGATAATAATCATAGCGACGATGTTATAAGATTTATTGATAATTTTAAATGAATTGATCATAACGAAATTGTGAATAAAATACTAGATCGCCATCCATGAGAAATGACTATAGAACTTTTATTAGAAAATTTTCATAAATTTCCATCGCTTAAACCTAGTGATTTTTTGAAAAAGTTACTTTATCGTTGATCAACTAATGTTTTAAGATTTCTTGATAAATTTGAATGAATTGATCATAACGAAATTGTGAAAATGATTATTGATTGTTCTAAAGAAGCTAATAATCCTAAAGATTTAATAGCTCCTTTAATATATAATATAGAATCTTTACAATGATTAACTAATGAAAGTTATAAAAATATAATAAAAGAGCTAGTTAGTATACGTTAAGTTAAATGTTTATTTTATTAAATAATAATTGATTATGTCTTTTTTGATATAAAAATTAGTTATATTGATATGAACTCTTAAAAATTTGTGACGTAATATATAAAATATAGATTTTTCTAAAAAAATATAAATTAAAATAAAAAATCCCCTCCAAATTTTGTTCAGAAAGGACTTTTTAGCTATAAGGGATATGACAGACAACGTTTGAGCCTGTACGATTTCCGTTGAAACGGATGTCGTGTAGGCTCTGTTATGTAATCGTAGGAGTGTAGTAAATGCTTAAATTTCTATTTTAACTAAGAAAGGGGGTATTTTTTAAATTATTTTTTCAAATATTTCTTTTACTCATGCTTCTGATAACTTTTCAGTATATTCTAAATTTATATCGTTGCAATCTTTTAGATTTGGATATTTTGCTTTTATTTTTAAAATAATGCTATTTAAATTTTCGAAAAATATTTCTACTCCAGCAAGAATTATATTATTGTTTTCTCCTATGTTATTATGAGCTAAAAGAGTATTGCGAAGCTCTTTTATTGATTTAATAAAATCTTCTTGTTGATCTAGGTTATTTTTAATATCTTGTTTTAAGCTAGCATCTTCTAATAGTTCAATTATGTAATAGATTGATAGATTTTTTTTATTTATATTTTTTCCGAAAAATGGTGGATCTGTTAATCTTGCTACAGATAATATTCGTCCCTGTTGTAGGGATGGAATAACTGTGTCCCAAAAATTCTTATATTTACAAGAATTGTTTATTGCGTCATCATTTGAATATAATCAATCTTTAGCTTCTGAGTTAAACTCTTCTTGGTGTTTAATAAAGTTGTTGTGTGTGAACATCCAGACACAAAATTGGTTTCGTCCTTTGTTTGCCTCTTTTGTAAATTTGTTTAATGTGTCTTTATCTAGCATTATATTATTTTTTACTAAAGTTTTTTTTTCCTCCCAATATGATATAATTAACAAATCGTTTAAAGAATATTAACTGAAAAGCATAATGAATGATTATCATAAATAATAGATTGATTCAAAAGTAGAACAATGTTGTTCATCATCCATAATAACCATAGCTTTTCATACATTCTGAATAGCTTTGATAATAATTATATTCATAAACATAATCATAACATGTATCTGTCGTATCAGAATATTCTTTAAATGCTTCTCTTACTGGAAAAAAAATTAATACAAATATATAAATCGACATTAATAGTCTGAACCGCCATTTTTTACTTAGAAATTCATGTCTGTCTTTATTGAAAAATGGGAAAATAATTTTTTTGAACATTATGTTTGGTTAGAAAATAAATTAATTAGAATATACTTCTTTCTCTTCCTTTTTCAAAGGAAGATTGCCCCATAAGGGCAAATACCCCCGAAATTTTTAGATCTCACACGAGTATGTTACATAACTAGCAGTTGTACGAATTTCGCATTTGCTACCTACTTATGTCAAAAATAAGAATGACTTGATTTTTTAATACTAGTTGTTATCTTGTATATGAAATTTTATATTTTATACGTTGAAATGCAAGAGTTATTAGAAAAGTTTAGTAAAGAACTGAAGTTTAAGTGATTGTCTTTTAGGACACTTTCTATTTATACAAAATGTGTGTGATTCTTTTTAAAACATTGGGTTAGGTCAGTCGAGAATATAGATAATGTTGATCGTGATATGATTATAAATTTTGTTTTATTTTTACAAAAAAAAGATAAAGCGCCCAAGACAATAAATTTGTACAAAAATGCTATAATGTCTTTCTGTAGATTGGTTTTACATAAGTATATTGATCATATTCACTTATCTAAAGTTCCTACAAAATTACCTGTTATACTTTCTCATCATGAAATTTTAAGTATTATAAACTCAATAAAAAATAATAAACACAGATTAATGTTACAGACTGCGTATGGTTCGTGATTGAGAGTGGGAGAGGTTGTAAGATTAAAAATTAAAGATATTGATTTTTTGCAAAACTTTATTCATATCAAAAATGCAAAATGAATGAAGGATAGAATTACAGTTTTTTCAGAAAAAATTAAAAGTGATTTGTTGTTTTTTTGTAAGAATAGACATTTAAATTCTTATGTTTTCCCTAGTGAAATGTGATGATATCTTTCTACTAGATCTTTGCAACATGTCTTTAATAGGGCAATAAAAAATGCTAGAATACAAAAAGAAGCTACTTTTCATTCACTTCGTCATAGTTTTGCTACTCATCTTCTAGAAAATGGGACTGATATTCGTTATGTGCAGTCATTATTGTGACATGCAAACATCCGTACTACACAGATATATACACAAGTTACTAATCCAGCATTGCAAAATATTAGAAGTCCATTGTAATTGATATTTTTATATCAATCATTATATATTTTTTAGTTTATTTTAAATTATTTTTAATTTAAAAAATGTGAAAGCGACATAGTATTGCAGCCAAGAAGGCTGCTGGAGATCAAGAGAAAGCTAGAAATTATTCCAAAATTGGAAAAATTATTCAATTGGCTGCTAAGTGATGAGCAGATCCTTCTATGAATCCTGTTTTAGAGCTAGCGTTACAAAAAGCTAAATACTATAATTTACCTAGAGACGTAGTAGATAAAGCTATTAAAAAATGATCCTGACAACTCAAAGGAGAGGATTTAAAAGAAATATTTTATGAATGATATTGACCTGGCTGAGTTGCAGTATTAGTAAAAACACTAACTGACAATACAAATAGAACTAGTGCAAACATTAGAACTATATTTTTTAAGTATTGATGAAATTTATGAGAGCCAGGTTCTGTATCGTGGCAGTTTGTACAAAAATGAATTTTTGTAATAGATGGTAAATTTGAGCTTATAAACGACAAAGGAAAACAAACAAAAAACATTATATCTTTGGACAAAAATATAGCAGAAGAGGAACTTATGGAGCTTGATGTAGAGGATATAGAATATGATGATTGAAATCTTATAGTTATTGTAGATAAATTAAATTTTATTTTAATTGGAGAACAATTGAAATCTAAAAATTACAATATTGTTGATTCAGCAATACATTATATGCCTGATAATACTATTTCTTTATGATCAGAGGAAAAAAAACAATTAGAAATTTTGTTGGAAAACTTACAAAATGATGAAGATGTTGATTCTGTTTTTTGTAATGAAAGATAATTAGATTTCACATAAATTACTATCTTTCATCATTCTATATATTTCAAATAATCTTATTACTTTTTTATGATTGCTTAAATTATTGTATTCTTTTTTTATGTTTTCTATTATTGTTTGTAGTTCCCATAAGTTCGAAGTGTTTTTAGTATTTATTTTTACTATATCGCCAACATTGATTAGTGTATTTTCTATTTTCTTTAGTGACTCTTCTGGTGTTAGTTTTGTTCATACACATTCACTTCATAGTTTAATAGAAATTTCCTCTACTTCTTTTTCGCTTATTCACATTCAATATATGTTCATTTGTATTTCTCACTTATATTGTATGTTTTCGAAATTTTTTAGATCTTGCTGTAAATTTCTTTCAAAAGTAAATGTATTTATTTTTATTATTGGAGGTAACTCACTAAGAAATTTTTTCAAATCATTTATCTTGTTTTTATTACTTTCAATACCTATTGTATATGCTAAGCTTGGTATTCATCTATATTTGTCTCTAAATTTATAAAAACAAAATGTATCTTTTTCATCTCAACACAATACTGTTTCTCTAATTGTTTCTTCGATTGTGTTCTCATCCAATAGGCGATTTTCTTTGTCATTAAATATTCGATCATATAATGTATATCATATTATCTCCTCATCATTTAATTTTACGTCTTTTTTTAATTCTTCTATAGTTTCTTTTTTGTTCTCTCTTATATTGTCTCGTAAATTATAGATAAATTCGTTTATCAATGATATATTTTTTTGATTTGAGGTAGTAGATAATTTTTCTACAAGTAATAAAAATGAACGTTTTGAATTTGAAATAAATTTTATATTTATTGGTATATAAAAGTTTTCTCATTGTTCGACAATATCTCCTATGATTATATCCTCAATTTGATTAAACTCGTTATTTTCTCACACATTTTTTATAAAGTTACTTCGTTTTTGTATTAATTTTATGTCATTATATGGGTTTTTTTCTAGATACTTTATTCCTATTATGCTTGTGTCTATTTCATTTGTAAATGGATCTTTCCATATATTTAATTCTGGTAAAAATATATGTTTCATGAAATTAGAATAAGGGCTTTGTAGTATTGATAAATAGGAGTTATATCTTTGTATTTCTTGTGATAATTCTAATTCATATTTTATTAGATCGTTCAATGTTTGTGTTGATTTTATTTTCTCTTTTGTATAATCATTGTTTTCCAATAATTTAATATTAAAATGTTTGATGCTGTATAATTCTTTTGATTCTTTATTTAAATTACTGACTGTTATAAAAGTTTTTATAATCATATATATCATTAAAACTGTTGATATAATAGCTATAGGTATCAAAAATTTTATTTTATCTTTATTTTTTTTAAACCATTCGATACTTTTTTTAAAATTATCATAAAAACTTTTCATTTTTAGTTCTCATTTATTTATTGTTTCTATCTTCATAATTTCTTGTTTTATTGTCATTTTTATTATCTTTTATATAAATCTATTCATTTGTATTTACAAAGTCATCTATTTCTCTTTCGCTTTCTTTTTGTATATCTACTGTAAACGATTTGTTGGAATTATTGACGGTAAATTCTGTTGTTCATATTTCTATTTTTTTTGGTTCTATCTTTAATGTTCTCACCACTATTCATTTTCACAATATAAATCTACTTTGTCTTAAGTTGTTTATTAAATTATTTAATATAAATACATGAGGAGACAATATTCACTTCTTTGCTAACTCTATTTCATCTTGTTTAAATGTATTAATATCTATGCTAAATGTAATTTGATTACTGTTTTTGTCAAATTTCTTAAAATCTATACTAAAACTAGGTAATTCTGTTTGTTCCAGTTTTGTATCAGTATATTTGATCAATTTTTTGAAAAAATCTTTTTCAAAATTTATATCATCTGTTAAAATATAGTATTTATCAAAGTCTCAAATTACATTACATTCGTAATTTATTTCAAATGGATTTAAATAACAATTTTTTAAATATAAATTTATATCTTTTTCTCATCTTGATATAATTTCTTTGTTTTTTTCTTCTATATCTTTTTTTGGTATATTAGTTGAATTTGATAATCATTCTAAAAATGTATCTAAATATGGAAAAACATTTATTGCACTACTAAACTTTATCGCTTCCAAAGACAAAAGTGAATTGTGAATTGAGGATATTTGTTCCTCTTCTGATATTATATCTCAAATTTCTTTAGAGAAAAATCATTCTTTGGTTATTGATTTTTTTATATTTTCTAGAGTTTTATGATTGTGTAATATTGTATTGCTTAGATCTTTTACAGATGAATTTAATATATCTTTTTTTTGGATATAATTTATATTTGAATTTATTATTTCATTTAAATTGTTTATTCCATTTTCTCATATGATGTTATAGTTGTTTCATGCTCAGTGTTTTAAATTAAAACCTAAATAATTGTTTAGAAAAAATTTTACTTTATTTATATTATCTATCAATTTACTTTCATTATTTTGTGTTGATACAGAGTAATTATTTATATAATTATTGTAAACATTTAGGCCTATAGAAACACTCAATGTTATTATTATTATTGAAAATGAAATTATAAATGTTTTTCGATAATTTATGTGATAGTGTTTTCTTTCTACTTTATTAGTGATTGTTTCTTCAAAATTTACTTTAGTTTTATCTATATTTTTTACTTCCTGTATTTTTATGTTGTCTAGGTTTATAATATTTTTGGCATCAACTTTTTCTTCTTGATTTATTTTTGATATTATATTTTGATTTTTGTTATCAGAAAAACTTTCAACTTCATTATTTTTGTTGACTTCAATTTCTCAGAAATTTATTTTGTTTTCTTCAGACATATCAATCTTTTAAAATAAATATAATACACAACATAATTATAATCAAAATATTAATAAAAATAAAAAAAAAGGCTCTTAAATCAGCCTTTAGTTTTGACATATTATATATTTGTTGTATAAGATATTTTTGTGTTATATTTTATAGTTTTTTCAATTATTATGTTATAATTTGATATGTTTTGATTTTAGATTTAAAGTTATTTATGTTTTAATTTAAAATATATCTTAAATAATTTATATAATTTCGGTCTTATTACTAAATCGTAGCTTCAGTATTGTTCTATTTTTGTTCATCACAATGATTCTTTGAATTTGCTAACTCAGTTTAGTGGATGTTCTGGAAATCAAGTTGGGGCTCCTCAGAGCATATCTACATAAGTCATTCATAATTTTCTAGCTTGTCAAAATATCTTAAATTTTAAATAATGATGTCATCAAATATTAGAATAATCTCTATTTGCAAATCAATATAAATATATTATGCGATGTTCGTCATATACACATATACTTCATGCTATTATGTCTCCGTTTATTGTGGATGTAAACAAATTTCAGCGGTTATTTTGTGTTATATATCTAATTAATTTTTCATATTGTTTTTTTGGTATTATATTAAATCATTTTGTTCATCATAATTCTTTTCGTTTTTCATAAAATAATTCGTATTGATCAGGAGATGCAACACCAAATTCAATTCATTTTTTTATGGCTTTTTTTACTCTTTCTTTGCATCATGAATTCATTTCACTCATTAATTCTTCATCTGTTTTTGTTATGTCATATACAATATTTGCTTGTGGCATGTTTTCTCTAAAAGCAGTCTCTAATCAATAATTTTCTTTTATTTGTTCGCGTATTCATAATCTCATTTCTCTCATGTCATTTAGAAAATTATCAGATCTTAATCACACGTTTTCAAATCTAATAATTTCATTTAGTAGACACAACTGGACAAAAATGACTCACTTTTCTTTTTTATATTTTTCTTTTAGTCTTTTGAGTTCTGATCTCACATAATTTTTGTCTGTAGGTAGAATTACTCACATGATTTGTAACCATTTTGTTTTAAATGGTCCTATATTTTTTTCTTTTATCAATCAAAAATATTCTTTACCAAACAAAGATACAGTAAAGTATGGTTTGTTGTATATTTTTGTTTGTATATCTTTTCGTAAATTGCTTTGATATAAATTATACAAAATGTATTTATTATTAGTAAATATAAGTCTATTATATAATTTTTTATCAAAAATTCAAGTATAATTAGTTTATTACTAGGAAATTGGTCAAAACATATCCAGCTCATATTATTAATATTCATACGAATATGTATATAATACTTTTACCTATTTTTTGTCGGTTTTCTGCTTTGTCTGGATTCATTAATATTTGAAATGTTTGAAACAATATTATTACTAGTACAACTAATGAAGTAAGTCCCATTACCCAGTTTATTACAGTATATAATATAGGGATGCTTTTGTCTGCTAGAATTCATGTTCATAGTTCTCATAAATTTTGAGCACTTTCGTTTAATACTTGATTTTGTTTTCAATATACTGCTTCTACTATTTGTTTTGCTCAAATTATTATAATCATTGCAATAGCGCTTCGTGCTATCATTGTTACTGCCTTCTTTTGTCCAGATCAATCAGATTTTGTTATAAATCAAAATACTTTTCAAGCTAATATTATAAATAAAACTCCTAAAACAAGATATATTAATATTTTTATAAATGGATATGCGATCTTATTATAAAGAGTTTGAGCTAAGTCTACTCAATTTATTCATATAGCATCTCATGATTGAAACATATCTTCAAAAACAACACTTCATATGTATCTTGCGCTTAAAATTATTATTATTCATAAAATTCCATATATTATTAGTTGAACTCACTTTTTAGTATCTTCTGCATTGTTTGAAAAAAAAAGCTTATATGCTCAAACAATTCATATTGCTATACCTACAATTATTATTATTGGTGTTATCACGTTTACTATCTTACTAAAGACAAAACTTCTTATAGAATCTCCTCATCATATAAGTGAATTAGGTTCTGCTGCATCTAAATTTTTTCTTATAGGATCTATCGCTCTATCCATAGAAGAATCAAATCTTCATATTTTATCTACGCCAAAACTAAATGTTTTGGAATTATTGTTTATTATATTCTCTGATGAAGTAAAAGAACTGTTAAAATTTCAATTTTTATTTACAAAACATTCTATATTTACGGTTCTTTGAGTTTGTGTTAGAGTACTTTTTAATTTTAAGTTTCACGCTATCATAGAAGTCTGAGGATTTACTATAAATGTATTCATTTTAGATGATCTAAATATTTCATTTGTTGATTCTGTTTCTATACAACTAATAAATCACTCACTTATTTCTGAATTATTTTGAGCAATTTCTGTTCATATATTTTCAATTTTTATGTTTATTGAAGGTTCAGAAAATAATGAAACTGTAGTTCATCAATTGCTTAATGATATATCACTTATTATTAGATCAAAGTTGGCATTTGAAAATCATATTAATCCAAACACTCAAAATATTATATAAAATAGTAACTTTAATTTAGTTTTCATTTTTAAATTTTGTTTTTAAAAAATAAATCTACAAATTCTTTTATTATTGGTAAATTAGGTACGTGTTGTCGTTTTACTATCATTATTCAATATCTTCATATGATAAGCAAACTTCATATCATTAAGTTTAGGTTGTTGTTTATGTATCATTTATAAATTAATAAACAAATTAACAAGCTTAATATTATGTACTGTAACAATATTTGTTTATAATCAATTTTTGGAATTAATTCATATTTTTGTTTGGTCATCAAAATATTTTCCTTTATAGTTTTTCAATTAAATATAGTTTTTCAAATTCAGATAATATAAGCAAACATTTCTTCAGGATTTTTTTTAAATATATTGTTTATTTTTTTTAAAGATTTTTCTCACCAATATATTCAGTTTATTATAGATACTATTCTAATTATTATAAAAATCAAAATAATAAAAATTAAATTAGATCCACTTGATATTATTAATAATGCTGTAAATATCGTTCGTAACAATATGGATTCTTTTAATATTAAATTTGATTTTTCAAATTCATGTTTTTTGTACCATAAATATATATTGTATATTGGTATATAATACAATATTTCTTCCAATAAGTGTGTTTTGTCTATTTTTATTTCATGATTGTTTTTGAAAATTTCTTTGTTTAATATGGCGTAAATACTTCATATTGTCAGAGATACTCAAACTATTATGATTGTTATAAAACTTGTTGTTTGAAGTAATGGTATTTTTGTTATATAAAATGAAATTTGTGTTATTATTGATATTATCAGTAATATAATGTTAAAATATCATAATTTTATAAATCATTTTATGAAGTTTTTGTCTAATTCAGATATAGTATTACTTTTTTTTATTAGATTTTGTATTAATGGTGAAAAAAACATTAATGCAGATAATGATAGTTCAATTTTGTTATTATATGTTTTTTTTTCTGTATTCATATTATTTTATATCTGTTGATATAAATGCACTTTCTTCTGGAGATGCTAATATTTTTACTCAAACATGTTGTGGTCATGCAAAAATTAGTCATTCTCATATACCACAAGAGACCAGTCTTCTTTGTTCTGCTTCAGATAATCAAAGTAAGCTGTTTAATGATTTAATAGAAGTGGTGGATTGTTTTAGCAATATTTGTAATGCTGAGTTTGATATTATTGGTTTACCATATTCACTTTTTACAAAATCTTCTATATCTTGAGATATTGTTGTTATACCTACTCCATATTTTCTAGCTCTTTTTATTAATCCAAATAAAAATTCAGCTGAGGTTTTGTGTTTCAACATTATCCATGCCTCATCACATACCAATAATCTTTTTTTCTTGTTAGCTCTAACTTTTGTCCATATAAAATTTAACACATTAAACATGGCAGGAGTTTTTAAAACATCTTCTAAGTCTCTTATGCTAAATACTGTCATAGCATTATTTATGTCTACATTTGTGTAATTATTAAATATTTTTCCAAAAGTACCTGTTACGTATTTACTTAGTTTTAGAGCCATTTTTTCTCATCATTCCATTCCATTCAAAGTATTCATTAGGTCTTCCATAATTGGAGGTTGTTTTCATTCATAATTTGTTGCATCAAATGAGAATCACTTTAAATTGTAAGTGTTTTGTAATGCTTTATCTAACAGTGCCTCATCTTCAGTGTTTAAATCTCATATCAATAATTCAATCAATCATATTAAGTTCATTATTTGACTTCTAAGTAGATCTCATTTTCCATATTCTACATCTTCTATTTTGGGAGGTATATCGAAAGGATTTAAAAATTGTTGTGAATTTGTCGCTATATTTACATATGTTCATCAAACTTTTTCACACAATGATTTATATTCGTTTTCTGGATCTATTACTATTGTATCTATTCAATTTATTAGATATCTTAAAATTTCAATTTTTACAGTAAAGGATTTTCATGCTCATGATGTAGCTAATATACAACTATTCATGTTTGGTAGTTTGTTGTTGAATCTATCAAATATCACCAATCATCATGTATAACTATTTACTCAATAAAGTATTCATGTGTTTTGTAGAAGATCACTTGAAATAAATGGAAAACTTCATGACAAAGATGATGTCACTGCACTTCTTGTTATTCATAGTTCGTCACTACATATTGGTAGGGTACTATTGAATCCTTCATCCATTCTTTGAATTGAATTTTTTAATCTTATTCCATATCCAGATATTTTTTGTTCAAATTTTCTACCAGTTTCTTTAAGTTTATCTTCTTTTTCATCATAAATATTTATATAATATCACAACTCAAAATATCTCTCTTCGCGAGTTGTTAATTTTTGTCTTATGTCTTCCACATCTCTATATTGTTGTTCTATTTCAGTATCCAATGTTATTCATTTCGATATTGATTCATTAATTTCTGCTTTTAATTGTGTAGCTTTTTGTTTTAACATTCATTGTATTGCTGCATCATCTTCAGGATATAAGATAAAACTCATATCTCGTTTTGCATTAAATCAAAACATATCTCTTGTCCGTAGAGCATCTATGTATGATGGATAGCTTTGTACATAATATGACTTTCAAAAAAGTCATGACACATTGAATTGTGTGCTCTTGAATTCCCAAAAAGATGGAGATATATGTGATTTATAATCATTTATTGTGCTAGAATAATGTTTTTCAGCTTCAGATATATATTGTCTTAGTTTACTTGTAAGTTTATTTTCTGAATATTCTTTATCGGGCATTTCTATTATTTTTCTAACTTGTTCTTTAAGTGATAAGTCTTTTAGTATTGGATTTTCTCATGCTTCTGAATTATCTCAATTCTTTCAACTAGAACCTTTAGTATTTCATTTTCATCAATTAGAATTTGTCTTTTTTGGCGGAAATATTGATTCAATTAATTTATCTAAAAATCATTTTTTTATGTCTTTATTATTTTCCTTATTTTTATTTTCAATAAAATTAACACTTCATCAGTTATTTAGTTGATTTGTGTAATTGGTGTCAAACACTATGTTTTTTAATTTTTGTTCCATTTGTTTTTATTTTTTATAAAATTGATTCTTAATATATTATAATGAAAAACTATATTTTTATCAAAAATAAACAACTTTTAACTTATGTTCATTTGACATATTTTCTAAAAATTATATTATATTTTCTGCATTTCGATCAACTTTAAAATGTTTTTGATTTATACTAAGCTTTGTATAAACAATATCCATAAAATTTCTTAAATTTTTTCATTTTAGTATAATGTTGTATCTGTATTTATTGAACATTTTGTAGATTATGGGTGGGGTACTGTATATTTCTAAATTTGTCATTTCATATCTTTCCTTTAAATACAATAATTCTTTGTATAATTTATCAATTTTATTAAACAACTTTTCTTCTATTTCATCTTTGTATGATATTACACAAATATCACAAAATGGAGGATATAAATTATTTTTTCTAAATATATCATCTTCTTTTGTAAAAATTTCTTTATTTATTTTACAAGCCGTTCTGATACTGTATGTCTCAGGATTGTATGTTTGTACTATGAAATTTTTACAATCATGATTTTTAAAGGTATCATATAAAAAGTAAAAATTATTTTTTGCAGCTGAATAATCTGGTATATTAACTCAAATGTCTGCGTTTAGAAACAATATTAAATCAAACTTAATTGATTTTATAGGTGTATTTAATAGTGATGTTCATATATAAATTTGCAAATCTTTATTTGCCAAAATTTCATTTATTTTTTTTGTAGATTTTGTATTTTCAGAATCAATTATTTGAGTTTTTATTTTATATTCATTTTCTATAATTTCTGCTATTTTTTGTGTTCATATACCAAATTCTTTTATTTTATCTGAATTACAATTGGGACATTTTGATGGATAGTTATATTGCGTTTTACATATATGACAAAGTCATATTTTGTCTTCATTTATCTTATGATAGCTTATATTTACGTCACACTTATTACATTTTGGTACATAACCACAATTTTGGCAAAATATTCATCCAGAAAATCACTTTTTATTTACTATTATTGCTATTTTTTTTCATTGAATTATATTTTTCTTAATTCATTTTTCTGCTATTTGAGAAAAAATATGATCTGTCTCTCTTGTCATATCTACCAAAAAAATTTTTTTTTCTTTGTGATCAAATAATTCGTAATTCACTTGTTTTTAGTTATCAAGTTAAAAGTATAAAGTTATCAAGTTGCAATAGGCCTCAAAGGTTACAAAAGGTTTCAATGGGTTTCAATATGTTTCAAAGAAACCGGACTTTGTAACCTTTGTCACTTTTTGCTTTTAAGATTATCTTATTTATAATATTTTTTTTTTCAATTAAAA
>CAZSQL010000027.1:0-14702 GCA_964609035.1 uncultured Candidatus Peribacteria bacterium | reverse complement strand
AATGGCAGAAATTATGAAGTAAATTGCCTGAATCTACATTGAAGTCATTATGAGTCAGTAAAAAGTTCACACAAATTATAGATGTGATGCCTGATGAAGAATTGGTACAGATTGTATGAAAAAATTCTGATGAAATAAAGCAGTTTTTTAAAGTTTCCAAGTGATTAGATATATCTGATGATTTAGCAAAACAACTCAAACTTGCTCAACATGTTTCTGATTTAAGATGAATGAATTCTGCTTTCAAACATGCTTCCAAATTATCTAAATTATCCAAATGATTTAAATGATTATGAGCAATAGCAGTTATATGATTATGAGTAGATGTGCGAGTATATTTTGAGACTATGAAAGAGGTTGATGCAATCAAGGAAATAAATGACATTAGATGAGAAATAATGAATGATAGAGCAAATATGCAATTGTGAATTGGTGTAGCAACATTATTAGCAGAAGCAGCAATCATAATAGGAGTGTGTGCTGCATGATGAAGTATGTGATGACCAATATGATTAGCTGTTTGATTGATTATTTGAGCAATATCTTTTGCTACATCAGTCCTAGTAGATGAGCTTTACTACGACAAAAAAGATTTTTATTCTCAAAATAGATATGATTATATAAATAAAGAAAGAACTACTATCAAACAATCTATAGTACAGTTGTTAGAATCTGATCGTCTGTGAATGCATGAAAAAATGAAATCAAATGTGCAAGCTGAAGCAAGTGAAAAAGGTAAAGAATTGAATACAATGGAAGATGCTTGGGAGGCACTAATACATCAAGAAGAAATTTTAAATTGATGATATAATAATCTGCAATTGTTTTATTACAGTTGAAAATCACAAGATGTTTATGAAAAAGGGTTATCAGAGAATGAGCCAGATAATTACAAAGTGTATTTGGAAGAAAAAGAAAAAATGGAAAACGTAATAAAGATTAGAATGGAATACATCAAAAATTATATACAAAAAGAAAAAGATACGCCAGAGTATAAATCGATGAAAGAAATGATTGCTCAATCCAAATGAATTGAGTATGTGGAAAATGTTTTGGCAAATTCAAAAGTTTATGAATATATAAAGTGAGATCATCCAGATGCCTATATAGAAAATTATAAAGACATGACTGTAGAGCAATATAAAAATGCCTTTTGAGAAAAATTAAAATCAGAATATCCAGATAAATTTGATACTTTTGAAAAGTTGTCTGTAGAAAACCCAATACATTTTTATGAGATTTCTTTATGACTTTGACTTTCAAAATCTTCTATATTGTCTGGAATTAAGAATGGGACTTATGTTTCACCACAAAAAGAACAGATGGAAGATAATCTAAAATTTATAGAAAGATATTTTGAATATCGAGGTTTGGACAAATCAATGGAAAAGCAGACATGAGTTTGAATTAGGGATGCGGCAAATGCTATAGATTATTCTTATATTGAACAAATACTAATAGATTTTTGATCTTTATCAAAGAGACCAGTTTGGAATAGTGAAAATGCAGTAGATTATTTTTCTAATTCAGATATTTTTCAATCAAGATTAGAAGCAAAATATCAGGTTTCAAATGATACTGGTCAAAATATTTTGTATTCTATAGCAAAAGAGTTCCACTGATATTCTTGAAATAATGATCATTTAGATATAATTAATTTTTATAATGCAGGCAATCAAGATTCCACATGAATATATTATGATAATGGATGGAGAATAAATCAAGATTTAGATTGGACTCAAAAATTTGCTTACATAGTTACATGACAGATTATTCCTATGATTATTGCTTGATTAGATATTAGATTTGATTTTAGAGATATAGATAGGGAAAATATGACAGCAGATCAAGTATATAATAGAATAATTGAATGAGAAACATGGACCAAGGCTATGTCTGCTTGGCAACAACCACTTTTATGAAAAGCAGAATGATTAGACTCTTCCATAGAAGCTGCTGATTGAAAGATAATAGAAGAGTTTAAAAAAAGAACAAAGTCAATTATAGAAAGAGAGATAGGATATAGGGATCAAAAGGAAGTTTATGAGAAAAAACTTATAGATTTTGTAAAAACACAATGTTCGGATAGAGAATGATATGTAGAAATACCATATGATTTGGTGATTGAGTGTAAAAAGGCAAAAATATGAGATGTGGAAAACTATCTATTTAAAATAGAAAATTGAGAAATAGTCGCATTAGGTACCTGAGCTTCAGTAGCTCAGACATTAAATTTTGACAAAACAAAACAAGATATAAAGTATGAAGCATTGACTCCTTTGCGTGAGGAATTAACTCCAGAGGAAAAAGCTATAATAGATAAAGTCTCAATGGCACACAATAGATTGGAAGACATGAGAGTGTTGCAATCATGATGGCAGAGTTTTTTTAATACACATAGAGATGAATTATGAATACCTATCGCTTTAGAAAAAGAAATGTCAAACAAATGGCTTGAGCGACAAAAAATTGAGAGGTCTTTATTATATTTATCTCCTGCATCAGCCAAATCTTATTTAAAAGAAAATTGGGAGTCTTATTATTCATATTTTGAGGATACTTATGTATGAATGATGGCAACAATTTCTCAATTTACACGAGGGGACGATCTTGGTAACGTAGATCATATGAATAAAGCACGATCTTGGATAGGAAAAGATATAATAGAAGTTAAAGATAATAATATCACACTACCAGAATGAGTATCTTTAGAAGATGATGAAAAATATTACTTATTAAAGTATACAAAAGAAGTTAAAGATAAAGATACAGATAAAACAGCAGAACAGCTTCTATTAGCAATTGAAAATGATAAACAAACTGGCATGACAGTAGAGCAGCAACATGAGAAATGAAAATGGATGGTAAAACAAATTTTGATAGCAGTTCTTGAAGCTGAGACTATTGTTTTTGATGATAACTGAAAACCTCGTCGTATATGATGTAATGTAGATCCAGTAGATGAAACAATTGTAAATGGTAAAATATGATATCGACAGTATCCTCAAAGTGATCCTCAAACATGATACACAACTTGAGAAACTAAATTTGTAGAACTAGAACCTTCTAAAGACAGAAGAATGAGAGTTTCTATGGAAAAAATGGAAGAAAGAATTTGAATGTATTTATGATATCCTTCAAATATATCAGTTAAAAAAGAATTAGAATGATTAAATGCCCATAATATTAACACAAAAGAGCAAAATATTAGAAAGGTATCCGAAAGTGAGAGTTATACTTATGCTTCCATCAATGATTTGACAAAGAAAATATTAAATACAAAAGATATGGTAGATCGAGCAGGTAGAAGATGAAATCCAAACTTCTTTCCAGACTATAACAATATTAAAGAAGGATATGCGCCATGATTATTCGAGAGTTGGTGAAATTCAGTAAAAATTCACGTTTATGAAAAAGATTGATGAAAATTATTAAATTGACGCAAATACACATATCTTAAAATAGAAGGAATTGATTTAGAATTTAATCTAGAGGAGTGACTTCGTATGGCAAATCATATAAATTGGACCAAAGATTATATTAGTAGAAATCCACACAACAAATGAAGATTCTTTTATTGATCTCTTTCTTGAGCTTTGTTTGCAAATGATGCTACATGGAAAAGTGCATGACTAAATGACACAGATATATTGAGAATAGAAACGATGATTGCTTATTATCCTAAAATGTTAAAATCGTGAAGTAAAGATAAAATACTATCTTATTTAAATTCTTTATAAAAAATACAAATGGTTGAGAAAAGAGAGGTGGTCAACACTTATATAGAAAAACAAAAAGAAGCTTGATTTATATGACAAATCAATAGTTTTCTCAATACAATAGGTATAAAGAAAGGTGTGAATTCTCCTTTTGGCTGATGAGATAAAATAAATGAATATATAGATCTTTATCTAGATGATAAAAAAGATTGAGACCCAGTTAATATTTCTGATACTTTAAAAGACTCAGTAAAACTTCCTATGTTAGAGATGCAATTGAGTATAACTTGTCCTTATTTTTCTGACTTAAAAAAGCTTTTGGATATTATTAAGTCTGGTAACTCAGACTTGGCTCAATTAAAAAATAATATAGAAAAATGACTTCCATTTGAAAATAAAGACAGTACACAGCAGATAGACGATAATAAGTTAGAAGAATCTAGAATCGAAAAATTATGAAAAAAATATATTTATCCGGTCCCAGGTTATAAAATAAATTCTCCCTTTGGCCCTAGATATTTAGAATCACACTGACATCATGAGCACAAGGGTATCGATATAGCAGCTCCTACATGAACACCAGTTCTGTCTATTTGAGACTGAGTGGTAGAATACACTTCTACTGATGAAGATCCTGAATTTAAGTGATACTGAAATACTGTCGTTATAAAGTTATCAAATTGATATAGAGTATTGTATGCACATTTAGATTCTTTTAGTGTAAAGGAATGAGACACAATAAAAGCATGACAAGAAATTGCAAAAGTTTGAAATACTTGAGCTAGTACATGAGCACATTTACATATGGAAATCAGAAAGTGAAGTTCTTGAGATGGTCTACATAGTAAAAATAGGGCGAATTTTTTTGCTCGTAAATCAGAAGATCCAATACAGTATTTTGAATTATCTAAAGAGGATTTTACTCCAGATTTGTTAGCTGCAAATAGAGTTAATTTAGATCTTATAGAAGATCAACCATTAGCTGCATAATTTAAATTATTACGATTTAAGTATGAATGTTGAACAAAAAATAGATGAATTTATAAAAAATGAAACTGAAAGCTCTTTGATTTGATCTTTAGATGATATCAAAGGTGAATTTTCTAAAATTGTTTGAAAAGAAGAAGATAATGAAAATAACCAAAGAGATCCTTCTTGGAAAGAAAAACAATTGATAAAATGGAAGGAACTTTATTTGAAAGAAAAAAGAAGTATAATTGATGAGATAAATTTTCAAAAATTATGATTAATTTTATCTATTCTTTGTAAAAAAGATATCCAAGAATTTAAAAAAGAACTAGATGATTTGAAAAATTGAATACAAAAAGAGGAAAATCTCGAAAATAAAGAAGATGAGAAAGAAAAAGAAGATATTGATTCTACTTTAGAAACAAGTGATATATGAAATAAAATAGTTACATTGGCTCAAAAAAATGTTTGAATATCCAATATTAGAGATTTAATTAAAAATCCTAAAGATGTGCATTGTTGGGGTTGGGTAGATGCAATTTATTCAAAAGCTGGACTGACTAGATGATCTAACAAAAGGAAAGTAATATATCAAAATTGAAAACATTATTCTGCAATATGAGATCAAAAACTAACAAATAAAGACTTGATGAATGAAATCAAACCTTGAGATTGGTTGTATGTTCACAACAAAAATTGAGTAGATAAAAATTGAGATCATAGCGTAATATTTTTATGATGGGAAAATTGAATAGTAGGTAAGGCTAGGATAGCAAATTATAGATGAACTTGAAATATGGCAGAAGAAATTAAATCTTATGATTTAAATAAAAATCCCATAAGACATATTACTAGACCTTTGGCAGCATAATTCTTAATCCAAATACCAAACTTTATACCAAACATCCTTTTTAGGATGTTTTTCTCAATCTGAAATATATCTTCTAAACCAAGTTCTCTGTTTTTTGGCTAGATGTTGAGTATTTTTATTCAATAAGTTTTCCATTTCATCTATATCATATTCTCATTGCAAATATCAAACCACTTCTTTGTATCATATCCCCTGCATAGATTGCAAAGTAGGGGAGTATCATTGATCCAAAAGTCATTTTACTTCTTCGATGAGTCATCATTTTATCATTTCTTGTATTCTTTTTGCTATCAGCTCATTGGTTGATTCTTTGTCTCTCCAAATTCCTATCATCAATATTGGTTGTTCTACTTCTTTTTCTTTGAAGGTATCTGTCTTTGTCTTTCCAGATTTATGAAAAATTTCCAAAGCTCTTACGATATATCTTGTACTATTTGGGTGATGTTTTTTGGCTTCCTCAGGATCTATTTCAGTCAATTCTCTGTGTAAAAATCATGGTTCTTTGTCTTCCAATGCAAACATTTTGTCTCTAAAATCATAATCTGGTCATATTTCTGGCATATCGAAATTTTTGTAGATTGTATCTACATATAATCCAGTTCATCCAACTATAAAAGGTATTTTTTTTCTAGATTGAATTTCTTTAATTTGTTTTTTTACATCTTTTTGCCATTCTCATGAAGTGTAAGTTTGCTGTGGATCTACTATATTTATTTGATGGTGTGGTATTCTATCCAATATTTCATTTGAAACTTTATCCGTACCTATATTCATTTTTCTAAAGATTTGTCTGCTATCACTAGAGATTATTTCCATATCAAAAAAATTGGAAAGCTCAACTGACAATTTACTTTTACCTGTAGCAGTAGCTCACCAAATTACAACAATCCCATTGGGATTTTTTTCCAAAAATTTTTCTACTTCTATTTTACTTCATAGCACTATATCTTCAAATTTCATTTAAAACGATAGAACAATAAAACAATGAAACGATAAAACAATAAAACGATAAAACAATGAAACGATAAAACAATTATTATATTTTTATTGTCATTCTGAGTGGTATTGTTGCGAAGAATCCATTTTGTGGATATTTCATTGCACTCAATATGACAGATAATAGTCATTCTGAGCCTGCCTGCCGGCAAAGGCAGGTGTTAAGTGTTGCGAGAGATCTAAATAACACATTAACAAGATCCCTGGCAAGATAGAGAACCTAGAAATGACAGTTACTAGAAATGACAGTTTTTTTACTTTTCATATCTTGGGAGGTTGAAAAATGGCATTTTACTACATCAAGTAGTTATGCAACGAAGACTTCAAATTATTTTTTTATCTCATTTGGTCACTACAGCAGCTTCCCATTCTTCTTGAAATAGTTCGTTATTGTCATTTAATTTATACTTGATAATATAAGAATAGTTACTTACTCATTCTTTTTTGTTCTCTAAATTTATTTCTTTGATATTGGTTAGATAAACTTTTTGATTGGCTAATTTTCAGATAAATCTAGACAACCAATTACTATTGTAATATGTCCTAAATACATTTGATGATTTTAAATAATTATCAACTAGATTGTTTATTTCAGAAAAATTTTTGTTGTTTATCTCATTATAAAATGTGTTTATAATATCATAATCATTTATTTTTTTTATATCCTCAATAATATCAATATTTGGTTTTGAATTTGATTCATTTGACACATCTTTTATCAAAACATTACCAGTTTCTATTATTATATTTTCATTTATTTGTTCTTGTATTGTGATTTTTGGTTCAGTTTTTATTATGATGTTATCGTTGTTTGTATAAAATGTTTTATACAAAGAAAAGATAAAAAGTAACATAGAAAATATTAACAATCCTAGTGCAAAATTGTCAGATTTTTTGTTATCATTTTTATTTATTTTTTTACTCACAAAAGAAGTATTCTTTATCTCAGAATGTAATTTTTCATTATCTTTCGATAATTTGCTTATTTCTTTTGTATGATTGTGTATTTTAGTATTTACACTTTCCTCGACTCTTATCTCTTTTTTTGGTCTACCACGAGAACGTTGCTCGTTTGTATTATTTTTCTTGACTTCTATGATAGAGAAATCTTTTTTTGGTCTACCGCGATTAGATTTAGTTTTTTTTATTTTTGTAGTCATCAATAAATAAATTTATCGATTTAAAATTAGTGTATGACATTTATAGTGCGACTATACCATACCTCAAAATCAGTAAAGAATTTAGTATAGTTTGTAAATTTTCTAGAACTTTTATTGTCCAAAACGTCTTTCATATTGCTGTATAGACTATTTCCTAAATTAATCCATGTGGTATTTGTCCTAAAACTTGGATATTCCACTCTTAATTGATTTATTAGTTGTGGCCACAAATTATAAATTCTTTGTACCATTTCCAATTCTTTTGTAGTAAATCCTGCAACGTTTGAGTTGGTACTTGAGCTTGTTCATACATAAAATATTATTTCATTGTATATGCTTGGATTGTTGTCAGCATAAACTCTTACTTTATAATCATAGTTGTTACGATTAAATTTTATAAAATCGCTCAATGTTTTTACTCAGTAATCATATGTATAAAATGTATATCAGTTATTAAAACTAGAACTTATAGTATAATATGTGGAAGAAGTAGTTTCTGTCCAAGAAGAAGAGCTAGACGTTCTATAGTAAACTCTAAATCTCACCCTTTCGTTAAAATTGCTTAATGTGTTGTTGCTACTATTTCTAGCTCTAATGGTCAAATCGGACCATTGTGAAGTGGTTGGAGATGATCTGTTTGTAGATAAAAGGAAGTTGTCTAAATTGCTAGTATTTGTAGATGATCATACATAAAATATAATTTCATTGTATATATTTGGATTGTTGTCATCATATACTCTTACTTTGTAATCAAGATTATTTGTGTTAAATCTGATAAAATCAGATAAATTTCTTTGTCAATAATCTGAAGTAGAGAAGGTATATCAATTAGTGAAATTAGAGTTTATAGTATAATAAGTAGAAGAAGTAGTTTCTGTCCAAGAAGATGAACTTGTATTTCTATAATAAACTCTAAATCTTACTTTTTCTCTATATGTTGTCAGTGTTACATTACTGCTATTTCTAGCTCTAATAGTCAAATCAGACCACTGTGAAGTACTTGGAGAATACCTGTTTGTAGATAAAAGGAAATTATCTAAATCTGTACTAATATTTGATGTTGTTCACACATAAAATACAATTTCATTGTATATATTTGGATTGTTGTCATCATATACTCTTACTTTGTAGTGATGATTATTTGTGTTAAATCTGATAAAATCAGATAAATTTCTTTGTCAGGAATCTGAAGTGGAAAAGGTGTATCAATTAGTGAAATTAGAGTTTATAGTATAATAAGTAGAAGAAGTAGTTTCTGTCCAAGCAGAATTTGTAGATGCTCTATAATAAACTCTAAATCTTACTTTATTTGCGTAGTTTGTTAAAGTATCATTACTACTATTTCTAGCTCTGATAGTCAAATCAGACCATTGAGAAGTGCTTGGCTCTGACCTATTTGTAGATAGATGAAAATTGTTTAGTCATGTAGCTGTTGTACTAGCTCACTCCCAATTTCATATTGAAAAGTTGTAATTTCTATGTGAACTTTTTTGTATTCCATTTAAAGTAGCCCATACTTTAACCAATCATTGGCTAGCTCAATTCCAAGTAAAACTTCCATTACATGCTCAAACTTCTCTCATTGTACTATCTGGTAGTTGTATCATACAAGACAAAGAACATCCTCATCAAGGACAATTTAACCCATTTGACATGGTGTAGGTGTTTCAGTTTTTGTTTATATTTATACACAAACTTCCATCATTATAGCTGATGTTTTCACATGCTATAGATATTCAAAAAAACGAGATTATTGAAAACAAAGCAATTGCCAAGCTGAATAATTTTTTCATCTTTTTTGATTAATTTAATAAAAATAAGCAGAAAAAATTTACTTTACCAATAATTGTATAGAGATTTTGAGTTGATATGCAAATGAGAATTAATATAAGATTCAATGTTTATTTTATAAAAAAATCAAATGAAAATAATTTCAAAAGTTATAGTTTGGATTCTTTCCATAATTTTTCTTTTTGTTGTTGTAAACTTGGGTATTGGTCTTTTTAAATATAAATCTATCTCAAACTATACAGAATTTTTAAATCAAAAAGATCGACACGGTGCTGTAGCACAAATAGATATTACAAAGCCTATGAGTATATTTAATATATTTTATGGCGAATACATACCAGTGCCAAAAGATGATAATTCTGATGAGCAAGATTTATCTGATCTAGTACAAGATTGAGACATGGAAATCCAAGAAGAAGATTGATTAAATGTTTATGATCCCTCTTTTCAAGATGAATTTAATGAATTTTTTGGTACTACTCATACATGAAATCAATCACAAAAACCAGAATATGAAGAAGCTTGATTTGTCTCTTCACAAGAAGCGCCAGACCAAAAAACACAAACAGGAAAGACAGTTTGACAAGAATTATTAGAAAGATTTAGTCAGTAAAATTTTTAATGTTACAACTTATCAATAATCAAGAAGATATAATTTTGTCTTGATCAAAAAGTTTACTTCAAAAGTGTTTTTCCAAAAATTCTAAAAATGTGATTACGATACAAAATAATTTGAAATTTGATTATTTATTGTTGGCAGAAAATAGCGATAGTAATTTGGAATTTAATATAAAAGGCGAAAATGTAACATGAAATATTTATACTATATTTTTTGGGAGAGATACCGTAAAATCTAATATACAGGTCAATATATCATCATCTGATTCAAATGTAAATGTTTATATGCTCTCTTTAATAAACTCAGATAAACAATTTGATATCAATTGAAATATAAAACTTTGAAAAGATATTTCTAATTCACAATGACATTTATTAGAAAAAAAATTAGTTCTTGGTGAAAAAATAAAAGTCAAAGCAGTGCCTAGATTAGATGTTTATTCTAATGACGTCAAAGCTTCACACTGACTTAGTATTGATAGAATCAATTTTGATGAGATGTTTTATCTCAATAGCAAATGATTGGACGAATCAATCTCAAAAGAATTAATTATTCGTTGATATATAGCCAATATATTAAATCAATTTAAAGACCTCTCAGATACAGAAAAAAGCGAAATTGAAAATCAAATTATAGCAATTAGCTATAATTTATAATGACTTAATGATATTCTTCCCCTACGGGGAAGTTGTTCTATTACTCCGCATAGAGGGGTAAATAGTTGGGGGTTGAATCGATTATAAACTACCACCAACTACCCCGCAGTACTTCGGGGAAACAGTTTCCCCAATCCTGCCTACCGCAGGCAAGCTTGCCTGTCGGCAGACAGAGGAAGAATATGATTCTGAAAATCTTTAAATCGTATTTTGTTTTGCTAAGAATTTACACTTTAAAATCAAAAAATGGAAAAGTATTTCAATTTATTACTAGATTTATTAGACATTCCACAAAACCAAAATTATCCACAAATTTTGGAAGTGATTGAAAAAAATAAGGATAAACAAATATACTTTTATCATCAATACTGATTCCTTTTCCAATGA
Organism: uncultured Candidatus Peribacteria bacterium; assembly: GCA_964609035.1. Taxonomy (GTDB): domain Bacteria; phylum Patescibacteriota; class Gracilibacteria; order Absconditabacterales; family Absconditicoccaceae; genus JALOAF01. The sequence goes on along the minus strand of CAZSQL010000027.1, from coordinate 3,534 downwards.
TATCAAGATTTGCTAAACAAAAAAATATCTCCAGAAGATTTTTTGCAACTGTGAGATATTGATTCCCAAATAAATATCGATCTTCAAAAACCAGATTCAATTTCATTTCTTAGATCAAATCCTGTTTTGGACAAAAATTCTATCTATATCTTTGATTCTCTGGCTGAGTGAATTCTAGCAGAGCAGGGGAATGTATTTTATTGCTAGGTTTTTTTAGAGCTTAGTGATTTTGTTCAACTCGACGCTGTATGACATGCCTGCCTGCCGGTAGGCAGGTTTACTTGAAAACATACATTATTTTGTATGTTGTATGACATAAACGGCTAGTTGTGTATTTCTTATCTATCCATCTACAAATCTCTTAAAATCTTCCAAGCTATCAAAAGATTTATACACAGAAGCAAATCTAATATACACCACAGGATCAATTTCTTTTAATGTTTCCAGTATATCATCTCCAATTTGTTTTGAAGAAATTTCTGTTCATTCTGCTATCCATCTATTTTCCAGATTGTTGAGTATGTTTTCTATTTTCTCATTGTTAAATTCTCTTTTAGCAAAAGATAACATCAGAGATTTTTTCAATTTCTGTCTATCATACATTTCTTTTGTGTTATCCTTTTTTACCACCATAAGCTCTGTAAATCACTTTCTTTCAAAAGTAGTAAATCTGTTTCCACAAAATTCACACTCTCTCCTTCTTCTGATAGTTTGTCAGTCTTCTATCATTCTACTATCTACTACTTTGGTTTCCATATTCTGGCATTTAGGACATTTCATATTAGTTAAAAGTTATAAAGTTAAAAGTTATCAAGTTTCTTATTCATCATTCTGATATCGCAGAATTGCGAGAGAAGAATCCAGTTAATGTTCAATAGATATTTCTTATTAGCTATTTTCATAATCAATATGACATAACATCGTCATTCTGATCCCGCAGAATTGCGGGAGAAGAATCTATTTTATTGGATATTTCGTTGCACTCAATATGACAGATCATTTTCATTGTGAGCGTGGCGTGGTAATCCACACAACTAAGTATGTTATTTCATTCTTTGTAGTCACTGACTACTTGGGAATCAGATACCTTTTATTATAATACGTAATATTTTTCAAGAATCCTTTAAACCATAATACATCTTCTCATGATACTAGTTTATATATTTCTTCTTTTCCTTTTACAAAACTAGACCAATTTGTAGAAGCGATTTTAAAGAAATCATTGTTGTCATCTAGATCTATCCACAATCATAATATTTTTTCAAATTTGGATTCTATTTTTTCAATTTTTTCTTTCATTATCTTTGTGTAATTCTTGCTCAAATTCAATACATCTATACAATAAATATTATATAATTCGTCCAAATTGTTGACCCCATTTTTTTTGAGATACGTAGTGTATAACATAAATCCAGACAAGGTTTCCATCATAGAAGACAATATTCACAATATATTTGCATCAGAATATTCGTGGCTTAACTTCAAATCACATGTTTCATTTAACAAGCTATCGTACACCCAAAAATCCAGAGAATACATAGAATCTTTTATATGAAAGATATCTTCTTCATTCAATGACTTTTTTAGTATTTTGCTAAAAGTAATTTTTTCAAATATATTTTTCACTTTTTCTTTGTATAGATGATCTATCATTTCATTTTTATCTTTTTTTACCAATTCTCTTATGTCTTTGGCAAACATTTTTTTGAATTGATCCAGTACTTGTTTGTTGTTTACATACAATTTTATGTCCTTTGTGTTTATCCATTGCAAAAAAGTAGCTAGAAAGTTTTCGTCAAACATTCTTACCATATGCATATTTGAATAAATATTTTTGGAAGTATTTTTATAAGGCAAAAAGAATTTTTGTTTACCAGCTCTTACATTTTCTGCTATATTTTTATAATAAAATACATTTTTACCATAATTATATAACATAGATCAGTAGTAGTGTATAGTATTTTTTTTGTTTTCAGACCAGTTGGATACGTCCAAACATTCTTTGATTATATCTTTTTTAAATAATCTTAGATATAAGTTATCTCACCTAGCAATCCAAAATCCTCAAACAAAAGTAATGTAAAAATTTAGGATTTTTTCCATTATTTTTGATTCTTTTTTTATCCTCTCTGGTACTTTGAGATCTTTCAAATTTTCAGGATCATCTCATATATCTGACATCATATCATCTATCTCATCTCACAAACTTTTTCCACTAATTTTTTCTTCATTTTGAAAAACATTCATTATATATTTCTGCACTCATTTGAAAAAAGTTTTTTTGAAATTTTTGTAATCAGTGATATACATATATATTTCTTGTAAGTTTCAATTTCCTTTACGAAAATTTTCTATTTTTTCTTTTAATATATTTATGTCATATACTTTTCAGACTATGTTGCTTACTACAGATGACATATCCGCGTCTACAAACAAATATTTTAGTAAAATATCAGCAGGCAAGACATATTGCAGTATCTTTTTCTCCACTATAGAAAAACTGGATTTGTATATAAATTTATCCTTTTGTTCTATAAAGTTTATTATCATATTTTTTAGATGAGCCTCTTTTATTTCATCATAAAATATCCACTTATAAAAGTCTTCATCATTTTGATCCAAGTTTTCAAAAACTCAATTGAATAATTTGTAATGATCAAATAGCAAAAACAATATATCTATTTCTCATAATATCTCTCTTTTTACTTCTTCAAAGATTCAAAGATCTATTTTTTGTGCAGATTGTTGAAACACAGTTTCATAAAAATTAAAAAACACTTCTATAAATCGATTATAATTTTTTTGCTTATCATTGTATGGAAATACTTTTATTCTAGATAAGAATACAAAATTTAACAAATATATTGAAAACAAAAAGTTTAAAAAATATTCATTTGGATATTTTCTAAAAATTTTTTCTACATACATACTACTAATTAAAGATAATCCATTACCAATATTTGCTGGATTCAAAAATCTATATCCATTTATATTTGCCGTACTACAATATCAGTAATACAAATCAACATCTTTTTTGTTTATTCACTTATTTTCTCCAAATCATATTTTAAACTCGAAAGGATCGATTGCAATATCAAAAAGATTCAATTTATAGTTTTCTATTATTTTTCTATTTATTACCGAAAAAAATTCTTTTGTAGAAATAAAAGATATAAACATACTAGCAGGATTTACATTGTTTGCCATCATCTCATCAGGGAACAGTGACAACAAAACTCTTTTAAAAAGCTGCATGAAATTAGTTATCAAGTTAAAAAGGTTTCAATAGGCTTCAAAGGCTTCAATGGGTTTCAAAGAACCAGTTCTTTGTAGCCTTTGCAGCATTGTAACCTTTGAAACATTTTAGCCATTAACTAACTTTTACATAAAAAAAACAACATTTCAATTGGAAAATAAGATTAAAATAACTAATCTAAATTAAGTTTATTTTATACTCGACCGCCAATCCTGAAATTTTGGGATGGATGAGAGAGTAATGCCGACGACTTGTAAAAACTAAATCGGTTCGGTACA
>CAZSQL010000026.1:0-14703 GCA_964609035.1 uncultured Candidatus Peribacteria bacterium | reverse complement strand
GTAGTAGTGACTGTAATTTGTCCAGATTGTCCAACAGCCAAAGATCACAAAGACCAAGAAACATTGTTTGCTGATTGATTTGTAGGAGCCAATGACGATGTCAAATAACTCAATTCACCAGCCAAAACATTTTGCAAAACAATTCATGTCGCAGATTCTGTACCATTATTTCAATAAGAAATCAAATATGTTACTAAATCACCGACCAAAGATGGACCAGTAGAAGTTTTTGCAATATTTACATATATATTTGGTATTCATCTAACTGAATTAGTGATAGACACATTATCATTTGTAGTGCTATATTGGGGACTCTCTGTCAAGACAAATGCTTGATTTGAAAAAGTTTGTCCCACTGGAAACAAAGAATTCATAGTACCAACGATTTGCACATTAGCAGAAGCTCAAGGAACCAAATCATTTATAGAAAACATATAATTATTCGCCAAACTATTGTATATAGTTGGGATTTGAGAAACTCAGTTTACAAATCATTGATTTGGAAATGTAACGACACTACTTGGCCAAACATCTACCAAACTTATACCAGTAGCTATAGCAGATCAGATATTTTTTACTACTATATTATAAGTAACATTATCTCAGGTAATTTGAGGACCACTTCACACCATAGCTTTTTGTACATTCAAATCTGCAATCGGAGATACGTTTGCTACGGCTGAAGTCAAAACAAACAAACTGGTATTTACCACATTAGCATTTACATTTAAAATAGGGAAAGATTGTGCTATTACATCAGCTTGTACATTTAAGTTTAAATTTTGTCCAGCAGGCAAAGACCAACGAGGAATTGTCTCTATTCACAAAGCTAAAGCAGGATTATTTATCGGAGATATATTAGCATTTTTATATTTTATTTGAGAAGGGAATGTTTGTGTCACAAAAACTCCAAATCAAGTATTGTTGTTTGCAGATATATTAAAATTAACAACACTTCCAGATATTGCACTTTGATTGTTTGGAGTAATGTTTATCACAAAATCATTTGCAAAAGCAAATCCCAACATAAACAATACAAACATAAATATAATATACAATCTTTTCATTTTCTTTTTTTAAATCATTTAAATATTTATTTCACTTTTCATTGTATTACTATCTGTCATGTCTGTCATGGAGCCAACAAATTATTAAAATTCCATGTCAAAACAGCTCATGTAGAAGTATTTACTACATTACTTGGAATTGGAGACGCAGAGACAAACTGAATCATACCTGGCCAATAATCCACTATACTATAGCTCAACAAAGAAGTATTTCACATATTTTGGTAAACAATAGTATATGTTATATTATCTCCAGACATTACAATATTTTTGTCTGGTGTCTTTATCAAAGACACATTTGCCACAGGAGTTGAATCTACAGCAAAATGATAAACTGCTTGATCTGTATACTCCACTCCCATTTCAGTATATCTTAAATTAATTATATTTTGATAATTTGGATTTACACAAGCAGGATTATTTGCTATAGCACCAGATATATACAAATTCAATACTCATCATGGAGCCAAAATATTTGGGTTTGTCCAAATTAAATCCAAAGGGTTTTTGGTAAATCAAACACTACCTGTCCAATCTACATAAGAAATACAAACTGGATTTGGCCATATATCTTGTAAAACGACATTTGATATAGGATTTGGGCCAGCATTTTGCACTTGAACCACAAACAATTTATCATCTCAAGGTAAGTGTGTATCAGGTGTAGAGTCTTTTGTAACCACAACTATTGATTTATTTGCTCTAACAGCAGTAGTACTAGAGCTTCTTACCAAACTTGGATTGTAAAAATATAAGTAAGAATCATTTGTATATGTAGTGTAAGCATTACACACAGGAGAATCTATAATTTGACCTGTCACAATCATGTATCATCACTGACCAGCAGCGAGATCAAAACCATTGTATTCTATCACTCGTCTTCAATTTATATCTTGTATTTGAGAAAAACTTGCATTACTTACACCATGTATACTAGCAGAAACATAATTTATACACAAAGGCATATGATCTACTACACGAATTCATCATGTAGTTGAGTTACCTCACATATTTGCAAAATTTACCCTATATGTGATATAATCGCCAGTATTTATATTAATAGCTCAAGTCGTAAAAGGTATGGATATCAAAGAATTAGACATACTTTGATATTTTTGTATATATGGATCAGAAGCCAATCAAAACATTACACAACTAGAATCACCAGAAGTATAAGCACAGTTGGTAGTGTTGTTTGCAGAAGCATTTGCTCTAACTTGTCATCTCACATCTACATACACTGATTGTCAAGGAGCTAAATCAAAACCAGAATACTCAAAAAACCAGTTTCCATAAACATCTTGCCATTGGGCACTTTGATATGGATATGCTCATACTAAATTATGATATACTAAATCCAAAGATGTGGGCATTACATCCGTAATATTTGCACCATAAAATATTCCAGATCAAATATTTGTAAGATGAATTCTATAATCCACAAAATCTCAAGATAAAAAAGAACCAGTCGTCAACAACACTTTTTCTATATCTAAAATACCCAACAAAGGCTGTGTTCAGACATATAAATTTCAAGTACAAGAAAATGGATATCCATTTATTGTCCAAGCATTTATAGAAAAAGTATATGTTCCAGTACTATTTATATTTGGACCTACATAAGTATGTCATGTTTTATAATAAACATTATGTGGCCAAGTACCTACTAAAGCAGGTGCAACATTCATAAATGCTGGTATATTGAAATCCGGCCGAATATCCCAAGAAATCTGAGCTGTATCTCATAAATTTATAATATAAGGATCTACAGTCACATTACATCCAGGGACTACTTGTATATTTCAAGTACAAATAGCTGTAGGCCTAGTTACACCAGTAGCTACTACAGGATGATTATTTTGTACCATCAAAGTTTGATTATAACTTATCATATTTGTATATGTGTGTTGATATGGAAAAATAATATTTCCAGTATGAATTATATTTGGCACACCAAACACAGTATCTCATAAATTAAATGAAAAATATCTAGCCCAAGAATCTGTATTAGCAGTAAATGTAACAGGATTTCCAATTAATTGAAATTGAGAATCAGCCATCAAAACACAACTAGGCGTCATCAATTTACATTGATTATTACATCAGTTTCCAAAACTAGGACCATTATCACATTCTTCATACACACCATTGTCATTTGGCCAATCTATTTTTCCATCACCACATACTTTTGTCTCAGGCTGTGCAACATAAAAAGTATCCTGACAAGTATAAGATCATGCAGAGTTTGTAACTGTCATAGATGCCGTAAATGTACCATAACCACTAGGAACTATATTTACTATTGTTCAAGCACTTGCAGTTATATTGTGAGTTGGAAAATTTACCAAAGGTGGTGTTATATTGATTTGTGTAGGATTAAATGTTCATGTTATAATCCATTGTATATTGTATGCAGAATTTTGTGTTGGTACTATATTCAATGAACAAGTGGGTGCTTGAATTTGTTGTACATAGCCATCACAAGTCATATTACAATAACCAACTTGACCATTATTGACACCATCATCACAAACTTCATTAGGAGATCATGATGACCACTGCACCAAATTTCATCAAGCTATAATTCAATATTTTCCATCAGTATTTATGTCTCAAGTTTTATTTATATTATCTACCACACCATCACCACATCTCGCCACATAATATCATACACAAGAATAACGAGTAACAGGACTATTTACAAAAGAATAATTCCTTTGTACATATAGTGGAGTATTTTGAAAATAATCTATCCTATATCACAAAAAATTTGAACTATTTGCTGATCATAAAAGTACAGTATGATAATCTCATTTTAAGACAAACATTCATGCTATATTGTTTCTTCATACTGTATTGTTTATAATCGGTATATTGCTGTTTGGTCTAGTAATTTTTGTATTACCACCATTTAATGTTATATTAGACAATAATTGAAAAACTCAATTTGTAGAAAAAGTACCAGGGTTGTATATCAACATAGAAGTCGTATCCAATACTGATCTAGCTCGATTTGCATTTGAAGAACTGTAAGAATATCCATATTTAGGACTTACAGAATTTCATACATAATACGCTCATCTCAAATTATCATCATTGTTGCTTTCTGCAAGACAAGTCTGTCGATAATTATTTGCTTGTGTATTATTTATATTAACAATATTTATATTACTATTCAAAGTCTTCACATTTTGAGAAAATGTAAAACCAAACAAAGTAATAGCAACAATTGATAATAATAAATTTTTTACGATCTTTTTCATTTAAGTAATTTTTATAAATAAATACAATATGTTTACGGATTAATAAATTGATTATCGGTTTCTGTATATTGATTATCATCTTCATTACCATCTTCCGTATACTGATTGTCCGTCTCATCTCCAGATTTAGGTCCAATTATATATCATCCCGCCACCTTAGCCTGATCTTTTTTTGCATATTCATTTTGTGCATTAGATCAAACAGTTCCGCTATATATTCCAGAAGAATAAGTTTTATCTCATTTGACTGTCACCTTCCATCTTCCACCTTCACGGATCTCTTCTCTACCTTCTCGTGGATCAGGCACTATTTCTTGATTATTATCATCTGTTGTAATTTTTTCCATAACTGTGATAGATTTTAAATCTATACCTATTGATTCATTTGCACACTCTCACAACAAATAAAATACATAATCTAAATCAAGTTTTATTCTAGTCTTTCAATCATTAATGTCAATATGATTTCATGATAACAATTGTTTTAATTGCTCATCACTTAATTCCAATTCACTAATTCATATTTGCTTTTGTAATGTATCTTTCAAAATATCTTTATGTGGACCACTTTTATTCAAATTATTCAAAAACCAATTTTGCGTAGATTTTAAATCACTTTCAGCAATTTTTTCCATATATCCACCAAGTACATTAGTAGATCACATCTGAGTCATAGAGTAAGATCTTCACTCATGACTATTTCATAATCTATAAAATGCAGTCATACCAAAAAGATTATTTTTTTCTATTTTATCAAGCTTATCGTTATTTCATATTTGATTTAATATGTTTGTCCTGTAATTATTTTGTAACACAGGGAAAACTTGACTTCTATCATATCATTTAAGATTTTTATAAATATCTCATCTTCAACTTATCAAAGATTTCAGATATTTTCAATCATTACTTCAGTTAGTTAAATCAATATGGTATGAAAAAATCGCTTTAAATCTATCTACCATCATAACCTTATCATTCAGCGATAAATTTTGATCTTGTATTTTAGCTCTTAATGAATCAAAAATATTGCCATCTATTTTATTTTTCAAAATTTCTTTTAATGCATTAAATGCTGTTTCATAATTACTATTATCGATCATTGATCTATTAACAATATCTGATGCAGCATTCATGAATGTTGCATATTTTCATGGATTATTATCGTCCATTTTTGAAAGATCTTTTTCTATACCATCAAATATTCTATCTATAGCATCATATTCTGAAAAAATATCGACAAAACTTGTTTTTCTTTCATTCCAATTAATTGTTTGACCACTTTCTATTGTTGTGGTTACAGTATTTGATACAGTATTATTTACTGTAACTGATCATTCTAGTTGATAATCTATAGAAAGTTTGTCAACAGGAACAGACCTATAATACATATGATATTTACCATCAGATCTTTTTATGATAGACAAAGTACCAGTCTGAGGCATGGTTAGACTATCTCACTCTATATTTATCAAAGAATTGTTTCATCCAACATCCACACATTTACCACCAAATCATGCTTTCAATTCAAAAACAGCTTTTCAGTTTTCTACTTTAGCGCATTCTTTTATAGGTAGAGGATGTTTGTCTTTATATTCTGTAGCTTCCAACCAACCATTAATTTTTGTAACTTCCACATTTATTTCTTCTTTATTTACATTTATACTTTCCAAATATCATTCATATTTTCTTGGATCTCAACCAAAATCTACCATATCATATCACACTTTTATATCATTTGATTTAGCTTTGTTGTCTCATATAAATAGATGAAATCTAGCACTATTTAACCTACTATAATCCATAAGTCATATTTTTGTGTTTGCAGGCACAACAATATACTCCACTTCACCTATCGTTTCTGTTGTCGTATAATCTGCCACATTAGCATCTATATTTATGTTTGCATACTGTATCAAATTTTTTGGTATATACAAAGCTTGTTTGGGTTCTGAATCAGCAGAATCTGTAGAAGGCATTAACCTTATATCCAAATCTGGTACAGATACTTCAGGATGAGCAATACTTAGCTTAGCATTTAAGTAAGCAACTCATTTTTCATTTATATATCAATTTTCACTATAAAAGTCCTTTCTTTCCACAAAGTCCATTCATTTACCAGTCACCAATCTTTCATAATAATTAGCGTGACTTTGATTTGTCTCTTTTGAATATAAATTTTTGTATTTTGTAAATTCTACTACTCAAACAATAGGTATATATCCAGCCAACATTTGCACAGATATTCCAGCTCCACTAATATGTAAATCTTTTGCATCAAATTTTGCATCATTTTTCCATTGTACAGCATAAGCTTCTGACACTTCGTGTATAATTTGAGTCAATCTAGGGTCGTCAGCTTTTAGCTTTAATCAAGCACTATAATAAGAAATTCATCTATATAGATTTTCAGCTGCCTTAGAAACCAAACTCAGCTGATCATTATTTAAATCATTCAATTCTTTATTGTAAAAATGTTTTGCCATATTTTGTTTTATACCAGACACCACGTTTTCTTTGTCTTTAGACCAATCCACTCATTCCAAAGATTTATACAAAACTCCACTTCTACTAGTCAAGGTCTCTTTTATTTTGATAGATTGATCATCTATTAGCTGCATTTTATCTCTAGACCATCACAACATAGCTCATCATCCAAGTCAAACTCACGGAATCCAAGTTAAATTTGCTCAAGCTGAGAAATAATGAGCAGACTTAGCTTTCAATGATTTTAAATCTACATTTGGATTCAATCTAGATTTTATTCAAACATTACCATATACTATAGGTAAAAATAAAGATTTATTTGTAGCTCAAACTCCAGCACCAAAATTCAAACTAGTATTTTTGGAAACATTTACAGATTTACCATACGAAAACACAACACCTAGCACAGCTTCAGTTTCTCCATTTTCACCTACTCCAGGCATATCACCATATCACAAATTCATACTAAATTGACCTGCCTTTCCAGCATCCAAAGTCAATCCAGTTCATACAGAACCATAAGATACTCATCATTCTCTCAAAACACCAGCATAAAACATTGGCTTTAAAATGTCTCTAATCTCAGGACTATCTACAAGTCACTGTTCTACCAATCTTTTATACTCAGCTTGAAATTTATTTTCCAGTCATTCAATTTTAAAATTACCAGACTCTATTTGTGGTAAAACAAATTCCATGTATGCTTTTGAAGCATTTGCACCATACCTAAATATATAATCTACAGGCATAGGACTATTTGCCAAAGTATTTTGGAAGTATCCTAGCAAGCCAGGATTTGTTTTAAATGCTTCTAATATTTTTTCCAATGGTTCATTTTGTAGCTTTTCTACATCAGATAAAAGTGCTACATCACCATTTTGTTCCATCAAAACTTTACAGAAATTCATAAGATTTTTCCAAGGAGCCTCAGGTGTAAATGCATTTTCACCTTCTGGCACTTTCTCTAAATAATTTTGATCTACTTTTACACTTTTATACATATTTTTTACAGTCAATCACATCACATATCATCTATCTCCATGATCCACTCTTCCATCTTGATTAAAGTCTGCTAAAAACATCACAAAAGCTTTTTCATGTTCATTATCATACCAATCTTTTTCTTTTTCTTCTACATTTGTATCAGTTATCATATCCATTACTTTTGTAGCATTTACTGCAGAAACCACATCTTTTCTTCACTCTACTGCTCATATCAAGAAATCAAAAACCGCATTGTAATATAAATCTGATTTGTCATCACTTTCTGCTTCTCACCTTACCACAAAACGACCTTCACTATCTTTTATATCTTTATTTCTACTATCTTTGTACTTATCATAAAGTTTTGCAAATTCTTTGTGTTTTTTGCTTGCATTTGGATCTGTAAGATAAGTAGACAAATCTATTTTTTTTACTATTTTATTTAAATCTTTCAATTCTTTACTATCAGCGAAACCAACACCTAAATCAATATTTCATTTTTTATTAGATTCATTAAATATTGTTTTAATTGCCTGTTTCCTTTTGTCTGGATCTATCAATCAATCAGTTCTTCATATAGCTTCTTGCTTGTACATATTTACAAACAAGCCTGATGCATCTTTATCATCGCTTACCACATCAAAATTATCTACTCATCTGACAAAATAATTTTCAAACAATCACATTACTTTTTTGAAATAATCTCCACAATTTTGTTCTTCTTTGTACATTTTGTACAATTCAAAAAGTGCTTGTTGATCTTTGTCTGCTCATTGTGATGGTCTAGGTGGTATAGAAAGATGATAATCTTTCGCAACACCACGGAATTTTTCTTGCACAGTCATATTTGGATCTTTATTGATATCCAAAAGTATATTTTTTAATTTTCTAAGATTTCTTCTTTCTCACAATGAAGGATTGTTTGTATTGTAATCCTCTGTAGCAATACTCATATCCTCATCCACTCATCCAAGACCAAAAAGACCTTTTATTCACAAAATTCTCTTTAAAGCTTGTCTTTCTGCTCTTTTTTCATTGTCAGAAAATTCTCTTCAAGATTCTTTTCATGTATATTTTTCAGCTTTATATTGTATTTCTTGATCTTTGGTCAATCCTCTACCAATACCCAAATAAGGATCATCAGTAAGTATTAAATCTTTTATTGTAAAATTTCTTTTGTCTCATTTTTCATCCATGAGATATTTATATATATCTGTATCACCATTTGTCTTAGCGTAATTATCCAAACTTACATCCAAATTTACAAATCTAGTCTTAGATAAATCAATTTTTCCTTTTTCCAATCTTTTTATAAATTTTTCTTTAGAAATATATTCTCCACCAAAATAATAATCACAAGTTTTGTCATTTAATTTCTTTTCCAAAGAATCATGATCTCTATTGAGATATTCTTTCATATGTACTTCAGCTTCTTTTATAATCAAAGCTTTAGTTATTTTTTCAATTTCATTGTTTCTGTCAGTAAGTTTCTCTTTATCTTCACTACTTACAGAGTTATCTTCATATTTTTTTTGATTTTTTTGATATTCTTTTCTCATATCAAAAAGCTTGTTTTCAATCAATTCTCTTTGTTTTTTAAAGTCAGCCTGAGAGACCTTATTTATCTCTGACATAATTTGATCTATTTGTCTCTCTGCACTTTGATAATTATTTATATTTGTTTTTTGGTCTACATTAGATTTCACATTTATTATTACATTGTTTTGATATAAAACATTTCAAGTAGCATCTTTTACTATTACAGTAAAATTATCTTGTCCTGCAAACTTAGAAGAATACTGTAATTTCCCATCTGATGAAAAAGTCACAATAGTATCTTCATATTTAGGGATTATAGTAATAGTTGATCATTTTGGAAAAACATTGTCTATCAAATTTACAGTTTTATTCAATTCACATTCATAAACTGATTTTCCACCATAAGTTTCTACTCCAACTGATGGGGTATTTCCATATTCATAAGTAGTATTTGAAGTTACCACACCATTACTATCAATTGTTGTTGTAACTACAGTTCCATCAGCTCTAGTTTCAGTAATAACTTTCTTATCATCAACTGTGGTTTTAACCACATTACCATCTATTTTATTGTCACTTATATATTTTTTCAAAGCATCAAAAGTTTCTGTTCAAAACAATCAGTCTGTTCACGGGTTTTTCATAGATTCATTGGTTTGTATTTGACCTGACTTATATTCCAAACCAACAAGCATACATTGTAGTTTTCTAATAGACTCAACATCTCAAGCCTTTATTAGTTTAATTACTTCCTCACGATTATCAAAATTTTTATTTAATTCTTGGACTATTTCTCATTTTTTTGCATCTAATCAACGATACAGTTTTAATTTTAAATCTCAAACACCAATTAAATCTAAACTTACTTGAGTCTCAGTTGATTTTTTTTGTTCTATCATTTGTTGCTGAAAAATCTCTAATTCAGAGAGTGTGTTTAAGTTTTGAAGTTCAAAAGTCGTAGGAACAATAATTTTTTTTGCTATTTCATTATTTTTAAAAGCATTAATCTTATCAAATTGTGAATTTAACCAACCATTAAATAAATCTTGTTTTTGTTGATCAGTAAGATTTAAAAAGTTATTTTTATTATTATCTAAAAAATCTTTTTGAAAAGAATCTTCAACATCCTTGTCAAATTTTTTAAAATCAAAACTCTCTATTCCTCAAAGGTTTTGAAGACCAGTATCCAATTTATCTCTATTTTCAATATCTTTCACGTAGTTATTAGGTTGGTTTGTCATATTAACCATAAAACAATAAAACATTCGATACAGCTTCAATTTTATTCAAAAAAAAAATATATGCTAAAATTTTTACTATATATATACAATTAACCAACCATAATTTTAAATTTATGATATAATATATGTTGTGCTTTTATTTTTTATAAAAAAATTTAATTATTTATTGAAATTTTTATTCTTTACTACTCTGTCACCCTCCAGGACTATTTTCTCACGAAGAAACAATCGCTTCTGGAGTTCATTCTATAGACTTTTCTACAATATCCACTACAAATATTTTTTTACTAATTTCTTTCTTATTTTGATCTACCACTATCACAGTAATTTCTTCTTTACCAGGATTTTCTGATCACATATATATCAACCTACTTCATACAATTTTCACATTTCAAGTAGAAAAATATTGTTTATTTGGATCTATATCTCCTAAGATCATTTTCTCTCAAGGTTTTAATATATTTTCAGTGTTTTTATTTTCCAATCTACTTTCTCATTCATTGACTATTTGTGTGGAAGATGTAGCTCATGAAGAATTATAAGTTTGAATATTTTCTTGAGCATAATCTCTAAAATCCATACCCATTTCAGGCAAAATTTCAGAATTATTTAATATATCAATAAATTCTGCCTTATTTTGAATATCAATATTGTCAAAATATTCCACAAAATCAGGATTAAATTTATTTTTATTTAACTGCGGATTATCAATTTTTTCCTCACTTTCTTTATTAAATAAGTTTTTACCTAAATCTTTTATTTGTCCACCTAATTCTCTCATTTTATTTTTAAAACCATTCACTTCTTTTTCTACAACCCCATCTTTTTTCTTATTTAGTTTAGATGTAGCATTTTTCAACCAATTATTAAACCAATTTTGTCTTTCTTCAGATCAAGCATCTTTATTTTTAGTCAAAAAATTTCAAAAAGAATTTTCCAAATCTTTATCAAAATCCAAAAAATCATTCATCTCTAAATTCTTTTCTTTTTCTAAATTTTCTATAGGCTTATAAATTTCAATACTCATACCAAAATAATAAATAAAATTTTATACTTATATATAGTAAACAAAAAAAAATCTCTGTCAAATTTTGTTTTACAAAATTTCAAAAAATAACAATCTCATTTTTTTACAAAAAGGCAAAATTTTTTTGAGACAAAACAATTAATTTTTTGCAAATAAATTTTTTACAAATAAAATTACATTACAACAATTTTTTATAATAAACTCAAAAAAATGAAATTAACAATGAAAAAACAATTGAAAAAAATCAAAAAATTAATCAAATGACATGAAATCACATATTGATTGTCTATTGGTTTCTTTGTGTTATCAATCATAACACTATCCATCTAAGGTACAATTAAAAAAAATAAAAAAAGTATCACAGTAAATTCAGAGCCTACTCAACTCTGAATTTTTTATTAGATATCTAAAAACAATCCTTATCATACAAATTTATTGGCTATATAAAATAGCTCTTGCAAAAAAAACTGAGGAGGTTAACCATAAATAAACGAATCTCAAACATATTTATAAATCACCCCTTTGTCCCCTCTTTGAAAAAGAGGGGAAACTTTCTCTACATAAGCCCCTCTTTTTCAAAGAGGGGTTGGGGTGATTTTAAATTTTTCTATTGCATATAAGTAAGTCTGAATTCGAATTCACGCTTGCAAAACAAAAAATTTCTTGAAAAAACAAACTGTATCAATATCAAAAGAAAACTTGCCGCGATAGTTCAGTTGGTAGAATGCACCCATGGTAAGGGTGAGGTCACGGGTTCGACTCCCGTTCGTGGCTTATTATAATTCACAGTGTACAGTTTACAATTTACGGTGTACAGTGTACAATTTATAATTCACAAATTCCCAATAACTAATTACTAATTCCCAATAACTAATTACTAATTTCTAAATCCAAACTTGTAACTTGTAACTTTTAACTTTCTAACTTTCAACTTATTATGTTCACACCAAGTAAAGAAATATTAAACAAATATGCTCAAGTTCTAGTAAATTTTGCACTACGAAATTGAAAAGGAATCAAAAAATGAGATGTTGTTTTTGTTTACATACCAGAATGTGCAAAACCTTTTTATATACCACTACAAGATGCTATTTTAAAAGCATGATGACATCCTGTGATGAAATATATGCCAGATGGAGTATCTAGACACTTTTACGAAACAGCATCAGATGAACAATTACAATTTCTTCCAGAGTCATTTAAAAAATGAGAAATAGAATCAAAAACACATCATATAGGTATATTGGCCGATGCAGACAAACACGAACTAAAGTGAATTGAACCTAGCAAAATAATGATGAGGATAAAAGCAAACCACCCTTTTAGAGAGTTGTTGGACAAAAAAGAAAGAGACAAAAAATTTTCTTGGACTATGTGACTTTATGGTACTCCAGCAATGGCAGAAGAAGTTTGACTCACTATAGAAGAATATCGAGATGAGATTATCAAAGCATGTTTTTTGGATGAGAAAGATCCTGTAAAAAAACGACAAGAAACAAATGATTGGATAATCCAAGAAAAAAATAAGTTAGATAAATTACAAATAGAATATCTACATATAAAATGAGAAGATGTAGATTTAAATATAAAAATATGAAAAGACAGATGCCGAAGGGCTGGTAGTTGATGCAATATACCGTCATTTGAAATATTTACATCTCCAGACAAAAGAGAAACAAATTGATGGATAAAATTCAATCAGCCTTTATATAGGTATGGTAGTTTAATAAAATGAATAGAGTTAGAATTTAAAGATTGAAAAATAATCAAAGCTAAAGCGCAAGAAAATGACAAACTATTTCAAGATATGATCAAAATACCATGAATGGAGTATGTTTGAGAGTTTAGTCTAACAGATGCTAGAACATCCAAAATAACTAAATTTATGTGAGAAACATTGTATGATGAAAACGTTTGATGAGAATTTTGAAATACCCATATAGCTCTTGGCAGAGCTTTTGATGAATGCTACAACTGAGATAAATCCAAACTAGATGATCCTAAATTTAAAGAATTTATTTGATTAAATTCCTCTGCTGAACATGTAGATATAATTTCAACAACAAACAGGACCGTGACTGCAACCTTACAAGACTGAACACAGAAAATAATATATCAAAATTGACAGTTCACAATATAATCTTGAAATCAAAAGCAAATTATATATAAGTAACAACCACATTAAAAAAGTAAAAGTTCAAAAAACAAACTTTCTACTTTATACTTTTAACTTTATACTTTATATCAATGGCAAGTAGAACTAATAAAAGATGAATTGCTGCTAAAAAAGTTCAACAACAAAAACAAGCACAAAGATTAAAATGATTAAAAAGATTTGATTATCCAAAAAGAAAACTTGAATTAGAAGAAGCAAAAGAACTATGAGTTGTATGAGTAAGTAAAAATCCTAGATGAGCAGAATACAACCGATTTCTCAGATGAAGAAAAATTTGTCGAGAAACAAGATTAAGAGTAGATCCTGATTGATACAGATATATTAGAACACCATCTGGATGATCTGAAATGGTACAAGTACCTGTCTCTGGTCGATTAAGAACTAGAATGAGAAAAAGTATGAACATCAAATAGTTAATAGTTACCAAACTCAACAACAAAGGTTAACAACAATTTTCGTATTATTCTTAAACATAAAAAAACATTCGATCAGACAACTATACAATATAGTATATTTTAAAATCTTCTATATGACAAACTATCCTCAAAAGTCTCAAAAAAAATAAAATTTGAGACTTTTTTATTTTATATTAAATTTAAGCTTGAAATTAAATGTTATTTTTTTATAAAGTCACCCAACGCATATTTTTTTGACTTTAAAAATATGTATTATGCCGGGGTAGCTCAGGGGTAGAGCAGAGGCCTGAAAAGCCTTGTGTCGGTGGTTCAAATCTGCCTCCCGGCACCATTAAAAAATAATGGTTAAAACTTAAATAGCTATTAGATAAAAGAATTCAAATCACTTTTAACTTTTAACTTTTAACTTTTAACTTTTAACTAAAATATGGGCATATAGCTCAGTTGGTTAGAGCGCATCTCTGATAAGGATGAGGTCGGTGGTTCGAGTCCACCTATGCCCACCA
>CAZSQL010000025.1:0-15627 GCA_964609035.1 uncultured Candidatus Peribacteria bacterium | reverse complement strand
ATATTTTTTTGTACAAAATTAGATAAAATAGGATATTTTCTGATTAAAGATATGATATCCTGGACAATATATATAAACAAACAAAGAGCGTTTTTGGAATCAAACAAAGCATCATGAGCATCTTGCACATCAAAAATTTTTCACCCATGAATCATATCAAAAATATTTTTAAATTCTTTTTTTGTCATCAAATGTTCAACAAGAACATCCAAAGCATAACTTGGAGCAAAATGTACTAAATTTTGTGCCATGTACATAGTGTCCAAACAGTCGTAATACTTGATATCTGGTAAATACTTTTTGATAAAATCAATATCAAATTGTATATTTTGTCATATCAAAATCACATCATCACCAAAAAATTGATCAATATTTTCTTTTAAATCAAAAATACTAGGAGCATCACTCAAATCATCCAATGATATCCCAGTAATAAAAGCTACTAGGTCTCTAAGTTCTTTTATATCTTTTTGTGGTTTCAAAAAAGATTTAAACTCTTTTATCACATTTCAATTTATATCAATCTCTACTAATCATATCTGAATAGCTTCATCTTTTCTTGGATCCAATCCTGTAGTCTCAAAATCCAAAGCAACATATCTAAAATTTTTATTTAACATCAAAAAAAATCAAATTAAATTCAATACACTTATAGAAAAGCAAAAAAAATTATCAAATGAAAAAGCTTATTTAGTAAAAAGTTCGTCAAGTTCATAAAGTTTATAAAGTTTTCTAACTTTTTACTTGATAACTTTTTACTTAATTTTCAGCTGTTCTAGACATTTCTTTGCAAACTCCTCTGCAGCATCAGGACCATTGGCTGTAACAATATTACCAGAAACCACAACACTCTTATCAATCCAAAATCATCAATTTTCTTGTATATATTTTTTTTGAACTCAATTTTGATCCCAAGACGTCACATTTTTACCATTAAAAACTCAAGAAGCACTAATAATCATAGGGGCAATACAAATCGCTCACAGTTTTTTGGCTTCTTTGGCTATCCTAAGATAATCTTTGTTTCAAAAATACTGAGCATAAGCTCATCATCATCCAATAAACAAAACCATGTCATAATTTGATCCATCTACCTTTTCCAATTCAATATCTGCCATTGTTTTTGATCCAAATACTCAGACACACTCTCATTTTCTACCTGCAGCTATAGTCAATGTTATTCACGCTTCATTTAACACATCAAAAGGTACTCAAAACTCATAATCTTGAAATCCATTGTTTGCTATCACCATGAGAACTTTTGTCATTTTGGATAATTTATTATTAAAGTTAATAACTTTATACTTATTTCAAAAACAATTTCAAATTTTTAAATTCTTTTGCATTTTACTAGATTTTTTTAAAAGATTATTTAGATTAATGTTGTTAAAAAAATATTATTTAAATGAGATTTTTTGTAATAATTAAAATCCCCCTTACCCCCTTTAATAAAGGGGGTCAAACCAACTTGATAACTTGATAACTTTTAACTTTCCCACTAACTCATGCAACTATTCATCACAGACTTCAAACAAAATTGAGACAAAATAATCATAGCCAATCCAGAAATTTTGGAACAAACTAGAAAAGTACTCAGAATGAAAATATGAGATAAATTTTTTGTACAAAAAGAAACCACAAGACACGAAATCCAAATCTTAGACCGAGACAAAACTACTATTAAATGAAATATAATCAAAACAGAAGACAATCAACTCTGAACTATGAATTCTGAACTATGAATTGTGATTTCCATGCCCAACAAACGACCAAAAGCAGAATTAATTGTCCAAAAATTATCTGAAATCGGAATAGACAATATCTATTTTCGACCAAGTGAAAGATCTGTATTAAAAGAACGAAATGACAAAAAAATGGAAAGACTACAAAAAATTAGCCAAGAAGCCGTAGAACAGTCTCGATGACGAACTCTGCCCAAAATAGAATTCATCAAAGATATTACTAAAACAATATCAGATCAAAAAATAATCATATTCGACAAAGTAGATACAAATGAAAAAAACCCTTCCCCTACGGGGAAGTTGTTCTGTGAAACTAGTTGGGGGTGATCAAACGTTTTGTGAATCATCGGCCCAGAAGGTGGACTTACCACAAAAGATTATGAAAAATTTGGAAACAACTATGAAATAATTTCACTTTGAGATACAGTTCTTAGAATGGAAACTGCAAGCATTATTGGATCCTGGTTATTAAAAAACATTGAATAATTTTTAATTATCATTATAAACATTCAACTAAACTTAGTTTTCTAAATTTAGTAATAATTTTCAACAATTTCATTGTTGCTGAAAAATAAAAAAAAATATATTTTTATGAAAAAATCATTTAAATCAAAAAATGGTGAGTACTTTGGACTCACAAAAAAAGAAGCTTTGTGGCTAATACAAAATGAAAAAAAACTACCACAAATAGTTTCTAAAAAAGAGAATTTAATATTTGTTGATCTAAGAGAATTAGAAAAATTGCTATAAAATCTCGTTAAAAAATTAAATGTTGCTTTTGTTAAAAGCAACATTTTTCATATTGTAAAAAACAACAATATTTTTATAAACTTAAAGAATTTACTTTACAATCCAAAAAATGAAAAAATTAATCAAAAAACTAATATGATATGACAAACTATACAATTTCATCAAATCTAGTTTTGTATACCAATGACGAAAAAGAATCAACTGACAAATAGCAAACACAATCAACGGGAACCCTTCCAAAGATTTTTTTATTGTATGAGTGACAGGCACAAACTGAAAAACAACTACCGCAAATATGCTACACAAAATGTTCAACGAATTACTAGCTCCAACAGTCATGGTAAGCACAGCTTGTATTAAAATCTGAAACCAAACCATGGTAAATGACAAAAAAATGACTTCTCTAGATGCTTATCAGCTACAATCATTGCTAGCTGATGCCAAATGACAATGATGCAAAGTAGCCATCCTAGAAACCTCATCACATGGATTGGATCAATATAGGTTTGAATGAATTACTTTTGATTATGCAATACTGACAAATATCACAAAAGATCACCTAGATTATCACAAGAATATGGACGAATACATAAAAGCCAAAAAGAAAGTTTTTAAATATGTACTTAGAAACAAAAAGGAAACAAAATATGGAACATTTCCTGCTGATGATAAAATAGGTAGAGAACGATTTGACGAAATAGCTTTCGACAAAAAGATCAATTTTTCAATACAAAACTCCTCTATGCTAAAAGCTGAAAATATAGTAGAGTGAGTACAAGAGACATCTTTTGATATCAAATATTTATGAAACACTTATCACACAAGCTGCCAACTTTTGTGAGCATACAATATTTATAATTATCTAGCAGCACTAAGCGTATGAATCCAAATCTGATTGGACATAAATAAATGTATCCAATCCTTGTCTGAATTTACAGGAGTAAGTGGTAGGATGGAAAAAATCCAACACAACTGAACAACTTATTTTGTAGACTTTGCTCACTCTCCAGATGCATTGGAAAAAACATTGAGTTTTTTAAATACACTAAAATGAGAAAATAGACTAATATTGGTCTTTGGAGCACCAGGAAATAGAGACAAAACAAAAAGACCAGAAATGTGAAAAATATGACGAAAATACGCAGATATAGCAATTGCAACAGATGATGATCCAGATACAGAAAATAGACTTTCTATAATCAAACAATTGATACAAGAAATCGATCCCAAAAGCGATACAAACAAAAAGCTATTTACTATACCAGAAAGGGAATTTGCAGTAAAATTTGCTACAAAAATAGCAAAACCTGGGGACATAGTCATGCTAGCTGGTAAAGGACACGAACCAATCCAACGAACCAATTTTGGAACTAGAAAACGAAACGACAAAGAAGAACTTTTAAAAAACCTAAAATAAATAAATATAATGCGACAATATATTGTAATTTTATGAGCAATAGCAAATCTAACTTGAGTGTTTTTTTATATAAAAAATACTTTAAAATGAGAAACAAAACCAAATAGAGTAACTTGGCTTATGCGATCCATAGCCCCACTAATAGCCTCTTGTGCAGCATTTTCTGAATGAATTCGTCGAGCAGTATTGCCAGTTTTTATGTCTTGATTTGCACCATTATTAGTTTTTATAAGCTCATTTTTCAACAAAAAATCATACCGAAAATTATGAAAATGTGATTATATTTGCTGATTTTTTTCTTTATCAGCATTAATATTACGATACATCACAAAAAACCCAATGATTGCAATAATTTTTGCTATAGCTAGCGATTGAGCTGCTGCATTACCTACAATAATAAAATCACGAAAACATCCAAAATCTGAATCTGTAATCGCATACATCACATGACTTTTTAATGCTTCCACTAGTTTTTTTGCTATCAAAAGCCTATGATTTTCAGAGATTGCATTCCCAATATACTTGTGTATAGCTAATATAACTTTGATAACATGAATATTGAGATGAAGAAGAAAAGAAAATAAATAAAAATATAAAAACTAAAGTTTACAAATCCTTTGGGTGGCGAATTCGCACCTGCAAAAGAAGTGAGACAGAAGACAAACCCTGCCTGCGGTAAGCAGCCGTGAGCGTTTCTTCAAAAATTAAAAACATTTGTGATATAATGAGAAAATAAACATAAACTTGATATAAAAATCTTTATTTATTTAAAATATGATGCAAAGATACCAAACACATATAATATTTGACCTAGATTGAACAATAGCAGATACACAAAACATTCATCAACAAATTGAGTCAGATTTTATAAAAACATTTTGATTTAGCATATCCCCACAAGTAATCTGAATAGAATATGCTTGAAGATCGCCACAAGAACGAATCCCAGAACTACTGAAATCAAAAGACATCAGTTTTAATCAATCAGATATAGATAATTTTGTAGATAAAAAAGATAGCATAGTAATAGACCTTTTAAATAAATGACAAATTCAACTTATATCACATGCGGATGAGATACTAAAATATCTAAATAATAAAGATTACAAAATTTGACTTGCATCAGGAGCCTGTAGAGAATTTATAGATCAATTTATAAAATATTTTTGATTTCAAGATATCATAGTCGCAAGCACAAGTTCCAACGAAGTAAAGAACAAAAAACCACATCCAGATGTCTTTATAAATTCACTCAATAAGCTAGAAAAAGTTTATTGAAAAGCTGACACAACATATGTTATATGAGATTGACGATCTGACATGGAATGATGATATAAATCATGAAGTCAAACAGTCTGGTTAAATTATTTAAATAAAAAGAAATTAAATCATATTTATTGCAAATATGAAATAAAATCTTTAAAAGATTTAAAGAAAATTTTATAACAAACAAAAAAATGAACAACAAACATTACATAGTCCTAGATATCGAAACCACATGACTTTCGAAATACAAGCACCAAATTACAGAAATAGCTGCTATAAAATTTGATGGAGAAAATATTTTGGATAAATTTCACACACTTATAAATCCTCAAAGAAATATACCAAGTGGAATCACTAGATTGACATGAATAACAAACGACATGGTAGCTAACGCACCTATAATTTCTGAAATTATACCAGATTTTTTAAATTTTATACAAGATCATATAATTGTGGCTCACAATTCAAGCTTTGACTACTGATTTTTGTCAGAAAGCATATACAAACATAAATGATTTTGGATAGAAAACCATTGCCTGTGTACTAGAAAACTCACAAGCAGACTCATACCAGAACTACCAAAGAAAAATCTAGGAAGCATCTGTGAGTATATGTGATTGACCAACAATGATGCACATAGAGCTATGTGAGATACTATAGTAACTGTAGAAATATTTAGAAACTTACTGGGACTACTACAGAAAAAATGAACTCATAATAAAATAGAAATATTAGAATTTCAAAACAAAAAAATATGTGATTGCATATAAAACAATTATTTTGAAAAATAGCAAGTCTTTAAGCTCATAAATAACTAAATTTTTGGCAGTATTAAATATTTTACTTATACTTATTAAGTAATATATTTATTATAAAAAACAGAGCAAAATGATTACTTCCAAAGAATGTAGAGACTTATTACAAAAAGAATTTCAAAAAGATTTTTCTCAAAAACAAAACATATCTCAGCTAATGAGTAAGGCACGATGAGAAAACAGAAGTGAATGTTTTTCTTATTTTGGTAGTATATGAAATGTTCAATCATATTTAAACAATATACAAAATAACGAATATATGATAAATGACGAAAATAGAGTGGTAACAAGCGATACAGACAACATAAAAACAACAGAAAAAGAAACACACGCATCAGCATCAACATCCAATAACTTTTTTGAATCATTGTGATGATGAATCAAAGCAGCATGAACATTAATAATGTATTTGTTTTTATCTATTATATTGATAGTAATCTTTTCAAAATTAATAAAATATACTCTAAGGTGGTGATATGCTTTTTTAAATCACAATAGAATGATTTATATGAAAGTTTTGGTACCAAGATGAGATAGCAAAGTAGACCGTGAACAAGCAAAAGAGTTAGCAAAAGACATGAAAGAAAAAATAGGTAGAATGTCACAAGTATACCTAAACTTCCACAAACTTTGAAGATTGAGTGTAAAAGACAAACTAATGTATACAATCTTTAGAAAACCAAGAATAATTTTGATGTATCATTATGAATGATGAGTACTAAATTTTATAGTATGATGTTTCCCAGAATATCAAAAAATTGTAGAATGAGCCATATGAGCACAATTTTCAGAAAGCTCAATAGAGGTAATAAAAAAACCAAAAATATTCAAAAAAAAGCATTATAAAGTTATGCCACTACAATCACAAAAAGAATCAATATACACACTAAAACTTTATAAAAAGATGACCGATGACCCAATAAACAATATAATTGATTCTATGAATAATATCTCAAAATATGATACAGCCACAGTAATAATGACAATAAAACCACTTTCTGACAAATGGAATGAAAAAGCAAAAAAACAAGTAGATAGATTATACAAAAATATGGAACTAAAACCAACATGATTCTTTGCCATAATACGAGGCTGAATAAAAACCTTCTTTAAATTAATATTTACATGAAAAACTCCTGAACACAAGAATGAAGAAAACGTAACCATGGTCCGTATGGTAAAAGCTCAAGAAGAAACAATTAACGATATGGCAGAAGAGATAGGTACTGTAGCCTTTGAATCATGACTGATTCTTGTAAGCTCCTCTGATGATGAACAGAAATTAAACAACAACATACATAGTCTAGTTAGTGCTTACACTGTATATACTGATCAATACTGAAATGAATTAGAACAATTGGAGAACAAGGCAAGTCTATTGTGATTTATAGCAAAACCTTTATGGACAATAGCTGCAAATTATACATTAACCAACCTATTTTATCAATCAAACACATTTACAGCAAATGAATTAACATGACTTTTTCATTTTCCTGATTATACATATAACCGTTCAAATATAATAGAATGGATGCAGTATAAAGTTTTGCCAGCACCATCAAACTTACCAACATTTTATAACTGACAAGAATCATGATATATTATGAGCTGAATTGTTGCAGAAAAATATAAATGATGAAAACTTTCTGACATATTAAAAGAATACCAATGACATCGAGCAGTCTGATCAAAAACAGTAAAGGAAGAAAAATTTGAACCCATAGAAAATTTTAAACAAAACGAATTAGAGTGAAAAGAGATAATAGAAAAAGATGGTAAACAATTTGTAAAAATAGAAGAAGAAAAAAACGTACTTTGATATAAAATATATAAAGATTGAGTTTTGTTATGAACAAATATATACAGAAATACATATGCCCCAGTATATATGAAAAGAGACGATAGAACAAGACATCATTACTGTATATGAAAATCAGGTACCGGTAAGTCTGTATTCTTGCAAACATTAGCAAGACAAGATATATGGAATTGAGATTGAATATGCGTGATCGATCCTCATGGAGATTTGGTAGAAGATATTTTAAAATATATACCAAAAGATAGAGCAAAAGATGTTGTGTTTTTTGATGCATGAAATGAAGATAGACCTATGTGACTAAACCTATATGAGATAGATAATATAGATGAAGCAGATAGAACAGTAAATGATGCTACAGAAATATTTTTGAAAATGTTTGGTCCAGAAATATTTGGTCCTCGTATACAAGAATATTTTAAATACGGTAGTCTAACAATTATGGAAGATTTTGAAGACAAACCAACTATATTGGATGTCGTAAGGCTTTATACAGACGAATCATATAGAGAATTTAAAGTAGCAAAAGTAAAAAATGCAGTAGTTAGAAACTTCCGAGAAAAAACATATAATGCGATGTGAGATAGAGAAAAAGCAGAGATTATACCATACTTTAGTTCAAAGTTCGTATCTTTTAATACAAACAGACTTATTAGAAACATAATCTGACAAACAAAATCAGCATTCAAATTAAACGAAATTATGGATAATAGAAAAATTTTATTAATCAATCTATCAAAAGGTAAAATATGAGATCTAAATGCTCAACTTTTGGGTATGATCATAGTATCCAAAATATATACAGCAGCTATGGCTCGTGGAAAGATACCTGAAAAAGAAAGAAAAGATTTTTACCTATATGTGGATGAATTCCAAAACTTTGTTTCGGGAACATTCGCCGACATATTATCAGAGGCCAGAAAGTATAGACTGTGTCTTATAATGGCTCACCAATATATAGCACAGCTGGAAGCATGACAATGATTAAACAAATCTGAATGATGAAAATGAGATGTAAAAGCGGCGGTATTTGGTAACGTTGGTACGATGATGTCATTTAAAGTCGGTGCACCCGATGCAGAATTTTTGGAAAAAGAATATCAACCAGTACTATGAATGTGAGATATTACAGGTATTGCAAACTATAAAGCTTATGTAAAATTGAACATAGATAATGCAACTACTCGTCCATTTAGTATGAATGCAATCTATACATGAGACTACAAAAACGATAAAATGGTTCCTATATTAAAAGAATATTCATCCAAAAAATACAGTAGAAAAAGAAAATTTGTAGATGCAGAAATTTCAGCAAGACTATGACTTAATTTAGATGAAGTAGATAAAAAACAAGCCGAATGATGAGAAATAGATATCCAAGAAATGAAAAATTCTAAACCAGCAGATATACAAACACCTGAACCAAATCAAAAACAAGAATAATAAAATAACTGAATAGTTGCCAGAATAAATAGTCATTCGATTAGTAATCTATAATTCGACTACCAATATAGTATTTAATGAATTACATATACAATAAAAATGGGCATAAATTACCCATTTTCAATAAATTATCGTTTTCTCAAATACTCTTTATGTTCATACTCTTTTTTAACAGACTCTGCAGTGCTGTTTTTTACTACAAACAGTTTAATACCATTAAATCTAAACACTACCCACTTCACAGTTTCTATTTTAACAATATTCAATCCTGTGTTAATCAAATCATCCAAATTGTCACCAGGATGATCAACAATCATAATTTCATTTAATTGCATAATTACATAATTTTTATATTAATGTTTTTTTTATTAACCTCAAAAAAAACATAATCTTATTACAAAAAAAGTCAATATAAAGTATTGAAAAATAAAAGAAATTAGAATCAAAGCTTCAAAACATAATAAGCCAATTTCTCATTGTAAAATAAAAGGCAATAATTATAATATCGCTTCCTTTATAATATAGCAAAAAATAATTTTGACAAACCTAGAAAAATTCAGAGCACTTTGAATCTCTGAAAAAACATTGAAATGTTTAGAAAAAAAATGATTTGAAAAACCATCTCCAATACAAGAGCAAGTGATCCCTCTTTTATTAGAAGGGAATATAAATCTTATATGACAGGCACAGACATGAACAGGTAAAACTGCAGCTTTTGGCGTACCTTTAGCAGATAAGATTATAGAACATAAAGATTATACTCAAGCAATCATTATGACACCAACCAGAGAACTTGCAATACAAGTGGCAGACGAAATCAGATCTTTTTTGGAAAACAAAAATATCAATGTAGTCACAGTATACGGATGACAATCTTATGATATTCAACTAAGAGAGCTTAGAAAATGAGCAGATATTGTAGTTTGAACACCTTGAAGAATCATTGATCACTTAAATAGGAATAGAATCAAATTAGATAAAATACAATATATGATATTGGATGAGGCGGATGAAATGTTAAATATGTGATTTATAGATGATATCAAAGAAATATTGGAACATACAAACAAAGATAAAAATACTTTGTTATTTTCTGCTACTATGCCAAAAGAAATCATAAATGTAGCAAAAAAATATATGTGAGAATATGAAATTATATCAGTAAAAAGCGAACAACATACATGCACACAGACAGAACAATTGTATTTCAATGTACAATACAAAGACAAATTAGAAGCTCTTTGTAGAATAATAGACATAGAACCAGACTTTTTTGGAATTGTTTTTTGTAAAACAAAATTAGATGTTGACGATGTTACATCAAATTTACTACATAAATGATATTCTGTAGAGTGACTTCACGGTGATGTTGCTCAAAGCCAGAGAGAGAGAATAATACAAAAATTTAAATCAAAAAAAATTAGAACATTGATAGCTACAGATGTGGCTGCAAGAGGTATAGACGTAAATAGCATAACACATGTTATAAATTACTCTTTGCCTCAAAATCCTGAAGCATATATTCACAGAGTTTGAAGAACAGGTAGAGCCGATAAGAAATGAATTGCGATTACTTTTGTCTCTCCTAGCGAAGCCAAAAGACTTCCATTCTTTATAAAAGCGACAAAAACAGATATAAAGTTGCAAAAAATACCGAATATAGAAGATGTATTAAAAGCAAAAAAATCCTGGATAATAAACCAAATTCACTCTGCTATAGAAAATAATTCATATCAAAAACAAATACCACTGGCACAAGAAATTTTACAAAAATATAACCCAGAATACATAATAGCTGCTTTGTTAGAA
Source organism: uncultured Candidatus Peribacteria bacterium (assembly GCA_964609035.1). GTDB lineage: Bacteria > Patescibacteriota > Gracilibacteria > Absconditabacterales > Absconditicoccaceae > JALOAF01. The sequence continues at coordinate 4,569 of CAZSQL010000025.1, read as the reverse complement.
TTAAAATATGAAAACGAACTTACAAAAACAAAATATAAAGAGATATCAGAAATAAGGGACAGAGTTTGATGATATAATAGAGAAAATAGTTCACGTGATAGTGGATGACACAATAGATGATGAAGATCTTGAAACAACAGATGATGAAGATCTTGAAACAACAGATGATGATACAATAGAAATAGAGATGATCGTAGAGATAGAAACAATGATAGAAGCAGAAACGACAACAGAGGTAGAAATACTAGAGACAGAAATGATAGCAAAGACTGAACATATTCAAACGACAGAAGAACAGAAAAAACATACAACTCAAGCCCAAGATCAAACTCAGAATCAAGACCAAATAGAGATAAAAAAGACAATTACAAATGATGAGAAAAAAGAAACTACAAAAAATATTAGAATAGTCTAAATACAGCCATACTTGTATAAAAAAATTTCAAATTTCATGTGATTAAAATTGTTCTAAATCTTTTAACTTTTCTAAATTTTCATCAGATTTAATATGTTGATTTTTTTCGTTTTCTAAATTATCATTTTTGCCTAGAATAGCTTTAATCGCTGCTCTATTTTTTTCTCTTCCTTCTTTCAAAATTTCTGAATTTGAACGCAACAAAGCTCTCAATGTTTCCCTATTATTCTTGCTAATTTCAAACATAATTTGTAAAACTTTTCGATCTTTAATCGAATTTCTTCATTTTTTTATGTCTTTACGATAATCTTCAGACACAGCTTTATCAGAAATCACAATATTGGTATCTTTATTGTTTTCAGCAATCACAGGAGCCTGCAATGTATCTAAAGTAGTATTACTCTCTACTGATGCTTTGTTTGATTCTTCTATTTTTTTTGATAATCTTATTTCTTCCTGCTCTTTTTTGATTCTATCTTGTTCTTCTTGTTTTGATCTTTTCTCTGCTAAAATCCTTTCTTTTTCTGCTTTCCTTATCCTATCTTGCTCTTCTTTTTGTTTATTATTTTTATCTTTAGATGTCATAGAAATTCTTTTTTGAAATTCTTTTATTTCTTCACGCATCTTTGATGATGATTGTATAGAAATCTTTTTTTTCTTATCTTCATTTTGCTCAGAATATCATTCCAAAACAAATTCAATCAAGAGAACTTGATATTTATCTCTCTTTTCATTTCAAACATAAGCACGCCTATCTCTAGTTATAGAAAGTTCAGGCTTTAAAATAAAATGAACAACAATACCACTCTTATAAACTTTTGTTAAATTTAATTTTGGTAAATATACATCTTCATCTTTTGAAAATTTTTCCACAGAAACATTTAAAAAAATAGAAGATATTCATTCTGCAATATCTTTCTCATCTAAAGGACAATTTAATCTATAAAGATAGCCGTCTTCATTTTTTTCATATTTATCATTTAAATTAACAATATCCATCAACATTTTATCAAAACTTTTCCACATTCTTCTGTATTCTTTTGGTTGATTTTTGTTATCTGAAATATTTAATCTATAAAATGCTATCAAATCTTTTGGATCTTTAAAATGCTTAAAAAGATTAATATTTTTATTTGTTGACAATATTTCATCTCACAAAACATCTACAATGTTAATTGTGGTTCCATTTTTATCTGAAGATTGTGATATTTCTAAATTATTTTTATTCTGTTCTGGGATAGGAAAAGCATTTTCACTGGTTCCAGCAGACAACAAAACTGACAATCATAAAGCTTTTGTTCCAATCATATCTTTAATTAAATTAAATAAATAAATCATAATATATTATACGCTTTTTTTTAAAAAAAAGCAAAAAAATAGATACCTTTTTGATATAACAAAAAATAGAAACTGATTTTCTATTGCAAAGTATAAAAAATTTAATATACTACACAAAAATATAAATATAATTTTTATGTATTAAACAAATCGCGATGCTTTTTGATTTCAATGCATTTATACAAGAACTCAGAGAAAACCCAGAAAAAAAAGAAATTGTAGAAAAGTATGAAAAATTAATATGACCTATATCCGGTAGCATAAAAGATCAAATACGATTTACTGAATATTTGGTAAATTTTAATGCAACAAAATTTCTTGTTCCAGATGAACTAGAAAAAGATTTTGATCGAGATTTATTACAACAATTAGTTTTGTGATCTTTTTCAAGTGACTACGAACTAAAAACAGAAAAAGAACAAAATCCAGAACTATACATAGCTGTAAAAAGCTGAGATCAAAGTGTGGTAAAAAAAGTTTCTGAATTGCGATCTTTCCAAATACAAAGACTTTACGAAATATATGTAGAAGAGCAAATTAATCTACAAATATTAAAAGCAGAAGATGAAAACGAAAAAAATGCCATAGAACAAGAAAGAACCATGAGATTAAAAAGACGACAAGCTATATTAGACACTATGTGAATAAAAGAAGAAGCAGAAAAGACAAAATTAGAACAGACTAAAAATTTAGACGAACTTATGTGAAAATTATAAAATACAAAAACCCTCGAATAATTTCGAGGGTTTTTGTTATAAAAAAATAATTTTTCTAAAAATTCATATAAAACAAGCTACTTTTATACCGAAAGGCTTTAGAAATCTACCTATAGGTATACAGTCCTGCCTGCCGAAGGTGGGCTTTATAAGTTCATTAACTTAAATATTTACTGCAAATAAGTATTAGCTAAAAAACTAGGGACGGGCTGACCATATATCGCTTGTAACCCTATATCCCTACCCATAAAATTTCAAATACTAGATATAAAAAAATTCATGGTAGGCAAAAATGCACTTTTTAAAACTCATCACTGATTAAAATCATCTAAACGTACACAGAAAGAAAGATCTTCTTGGCTAGAATTTGAAATAATGACATAAGAAAAATAGTTATTTTTATTTAATAAATCTCAATAAAAATCATCAAATTCTTTAAAATATTTTTGAAATACATCTTGAGTAGTGTCATAAGATTTTATAAACAAAAAGTCCCTTTGTATATCATCACCAGACAATATTATCAATCATAAATTGATATTTCAATTATATGGCTGGTTTTTTACAAATGTCATATAATTTCTATATTTTAATAGATCAAAATTATATTGAATATTTTGATCAAAAACTGAATAATTAGAAATTGGTGATCTTTGGGAAAACATGGGGATAATAATAGATTCTCATCATTTTATAAAAAATGCCGTATTGTCATCACAACCAGTAGAAAGCCAAAATTTGTTTGATAAATATTGTGTTAGTCATTTTATATCTACATCAAATCAACAATTATCACAAACAAAATTATCAGAAAATATTGAATCTTTACCTGATAATATATTAGAAAATCATATTCCAGAGTTATCTACCTGAACCAATGCCAATTCCAATCCAGCCTTTGCAAAATAATAAGATTTATGATAAGAATAAGCATCATTGGTATAAGAAATCATTTGTTTGAGAAAATTCATGGTCAACACTCATATCAAAGAAGAAGCCAGCAAAACAAGTATAACCAAAATACTTATATTACCTTTAATTTTATATTTAGTATCAATACGTATCATAAAATATGTTAAATATTAAAAAACTGTTGTACAAACAGAGATACATTTGTAGACCAATTATTAGGATTGTATCATTTTGCATAGAAGTTTGTAAAAAACCAAAAACCGTGATCATTTAAACATGCCAAATAATTACTCTGACATAAATTTGGATTTTCAAGATATTGTTGAGAGTCCATATATGGAATTATCTTAAACAAGGTCTTGGATACATATACAAAATCAGTTATTTTTGTGACTTTCCCATCTTTTTCAACAACTAAATTACAAGCAGAATGCAAATCAGAAGATGATGGTACTGTTTTTAATCAAACACAAGATCACTGAGAATAAATAGAGAAATTCCCATCTTCTCAAGTCATATACAAAATATCTACAATTCAATTAGTCTCATTTAAATTTGAATACATACTATAGTCAATCTTATTTTTATTGGCAAAATTTTGCAATATCTCAGACACAAACAACAATTCTTGATTTACGTATTTTTGTTGTTCAACTCTAAAAGAAATTTGCGATATAGTAATATAAGTTTTAAACAAAACTCCTGCCAAAATACCAACAATAATAGTAACCATAAGAATTTCTATCAATGTGAATGCTTTTTTATTTTTCATTTAATAATTTCAAATAAAACTTTCAAAAACAACTTCTCAAGTAGTCGCTCACTTTACATATAACACATGAGATTCTACTTTCATAATTTTATCCAAAGGCAAAGTCTTGTCTCATTCCACAACAGGCTTAAATGATATATATCTTGCAAAGTTTGTTTTTGTACCAGTATCTACAAAAGAGTGTCAGTACCAAAATAAGTCTTTATCGTTTTCAAAATAATATAATTTACTATTTTCATAATTAACAAAAAAATCATCAGAAATATCAAAATTTTTGTAAGACATATATAAATCAGAATCAAATCCTATTTGTAGAAAATAATCTGTTCCAAAATATCAGTTACAAATTACATTTTCAAAGTCAGATTGGTTTCATCGTCATATCTTGCTTGCTAGTTGATCAGCATCCCAAGAGT
>CAZSQL010000024.1:0-15967 GCA_964609035.1 uncultured Candidatus Peribacteria bacterium | reverse complement strand
TGTAGGCGCGAATTCGAATTCGCGCCTGCAAAAGGAGGGAAATTTTTATCCTCCTCAAAAACCCCGGGGTCTTTCGACCCCGGGGTTAGATACACACAAATCCCACTAGCTTCGCGAACAACTCCCTTTGCGAAAGGGAGACAGAAAACAAAAACCCTTTTTTAAGCCCCTCTTTGCCTGCCCCAGTCTATCCCGTCTGAACAGCGGGACAGAACTGCGTGGGATAGAAAGAGGCCCTGCCTGACGGTAGGCAGGGTTTGGGGAGATTTAAAACAAGAGAAAGGGAGACAGAAAAGAAAATTACCATTTTTTGAAACTTGGGCAGGTTTGTTGGACGTTTATGTGAGTAAATCACTCATGTTTTAGTCCATCAATGATTGCTTTTTTGAGTCATGGGAGATCTTTGTCTGAAGCAGAAATATTTAATTTACAACCAGCTGATTTTGTAAGCTCTAGTGGATCAAATGGATGTGTATTATTTCAATTTGGAGTAGATTTGGTTTTGATATTTTCTGGTGTGGTAGGAGAAGCTTGTCCAGTAGTAAGAGCATAATTTTGGTTGTCTGCTACTATATGGACGATATTTATATCTCTTCTAGCTGAATGAAGCAAATGAGAAAGACCTATCCCATAAGAATCTCAATCTCCAGCATAAGAAATCACAGTAAGCTCTGGATTAGAAAGTTTTACTCCAGTAGCAAAAGGTAATCCTCTGCCATGCAATGTCTCTGCTCAATATCAATCTATATACTGACTCATTTTTCAGCTACATCAAATTCATGTCACTACTACAGTTTTGTGTTTTGGTATATTTAATTCTGCCAATGCTTGTTTGATAGCAAGGTGAATAATGAAATTCCCACATCATGGACATCGTTGGAATTTGTTTAGATTGTTGCGCATGTTATTCAGTTTACAGTGTAAAGTTTACAGTGTACGATGTACAGTGTAAAGTTTATAGTTTACAGTGTACAGTGTACAGTTTGCAGTTTATGGTGTACGGTTTAATTATTTTTCATGTTATTTTTTGTGTTTTTGATGATTGTGACCAATATTTTAACTAATTCTTTACAGTCATTTCTAAGTTCTGTTATATCTTCATTAAATCATTTCTCTAATATTTCAAACCAATATAATGTTTCTTCTCACTCTTTTAGAGCGATATTCATCTTGTTTATAAAATCTTTTTTTGAACATCAACTTTGAGCCTCAGCCACATTTGCTCAAATACTAGTTCAACTTCTAAACAATTGAGATGCTATTTCGTAATATTTTTTCTCTTTAATTTGTAAATAATATTTAGCTACTTTTATTCAAAACTCTAAACTTCTTTTTTGTATGTTTTGTTTTTCCATTTTTTCTGTAAATTGTAAATTGTAAACTGTGCACTACTTTATCTCTTCTTGGAATATTGGGTATAGGTCGTATTTCCTAATATGTTTTATTTTTTTCTCCCAAAAGTCTGATTTTAGATTACATTCATTTGAAATTAACTTTTGAAATGTTCATCAGTGATTCATTTCTACAAAAGTTAATTCTGATATATTTTTTTCATTTTCTTGGAATCGTTTTTTCAGTCTTGGGTCTAATGGTTGAAGATTTTTGACGATAATTAGTCAGTGGTCAGAGTTATTTTCTTCGTTTTTCAAACCCCCTTTGTCTGACTTTAGTCAGACATTTTCCCCCTTAACAGGGGGAGATAGTTTAAATAATGCAGATTCTAGAACGTATCTATTGAATCAGAATGTGATGAAGAATTTTTTGGCATTTGGATTAATTATTTCGTATCCATAGAAATCTTTGTTAAATTCTTTTTGGATGAAAGTTTGAATTTTTTGTGCTCTTTTTTCTGTCATTTGTTTTTTTATCATCGGATCTTCGTTTGTTGCTCAATATTCGTCGTGTTCGTATGATGTGGTTATAAATTCTCAATTTTCTATTCAAGGGACTGAGTATGGTGAGATTCAAGAGTTGGTAAGTTGGTATCTTTTGAATTCTTGGTCTTGTATCTTAAATTCCATTTCTTTTCAAACGACAAACCCCTCTCCCGCTAAAGCGGGATCTCCCCTTAACAGGGGAGTAAATTCTCATCTATTGATTGGTTCTGGTTTGAGGTTTTTGGGATCGATGGAAAGGTATGATTCACTAAATTGTTTATCTACAAGGAATATTACAGGATGTTGGTATATATCAGACCAATTTAGAGCTTTTCAAATTAAATTATAAGCATTTTCAAAAGTATCTGGAGCTATCACTATTGGATAGGTTTCTCCAAAACTAGCATTGAGAGCGAAATCTAAATCTCATTGACCTGTGAATGTAGGGGTTCCTGTACTTGGGCCATCTCTTTGAGATAAAATATATACTCATCATATTTCAGCCTGATTGGAGAATGCTAGACTTTCTGTCATAAGCGCAAATCATCATCAACTAGTACCGCACATTGCTCTTTTGCCAGCAAACTTTGCTCAAAGCATGGACATACTAACTGCTATTTCATCTTCTCACTGAAAAAAAACAATTTTAGATTTCTGACGATTGTTTTTAATATCAGACGATTGCTCTGTAGATCTATCGTCTGAAAAATTTATATTATTTTTAGACTCTTCCTCACGCAATTCTGCGGAGTCAGAGTGACAATAAGGAGTTATTACATCTATGAGTGTAGATGCTGGAGTCATGGGATATGCACTATATCGATCTAATCAACTGGCGATTGCTCATTTTGCTATAAGTTCGTTTCAGAAGAATAATTTTTTATCTTGTCATTTCGAGTATCAAGTTTTGTGAGAAATCTCTTTATTATTATCCCCCCTACCCCCCTTATTAAGGGGGGCAAATTCAATTTCACTTTCATCATTATTAAGGGGGGCTAAATTATATCATTGTTTGAGTAGGTCGATATTGGATTGTAGAATTTCTCAGTGGAAGAAACTTGGAAGTATTTGTTCTCATTCTGATATATCGATTCACAATATTTTGAGAGCTAATCCAAAAGCTGGCACATTCTTATATTTAAATGGTTGTGATTTTAGATTTACGATATTTTTGAGTTCATAAACTTTTTCGTTTTTTGTAATAGAATAATCATCAAAACAGATAAAATAATCTATTTTATGGGAAATAAATGGTTTGTCATCTGAGATATATACTACTATCAAATTATTGTCTCACTTGATAATAGAAGCATATTCTTTGTCTACAAGTATATTGTATCATTTTTGCGTAAGTAATTCTGCCAACATCAATCAAGAGGTATTTACTCCTCCACCAGCTGGTCATGAAAATCAGATTGAAATATTCATACAAAAATTAGTTAAAAGTTAAAAGCTAAAAGTTAAAAGTTTTGCTTACTTTATACTTTTAATTATGAAACATATCTCATATTTATTCTTTTAAATTTAAAAATCAAGAGTCATTTTAGGTCTTAGTGTCATTCTGAGTGAAGCGAAGAATCTATTTTAAAATTTCTCATAATAATACTATTTGAAAAGATAATATTAGATTCCTCGCAAGTTAGAACACTTCGGAATGACAACAATGCAATAATAATACTCAGAATGACAACAATGGAATTTTAAGCTTCAACAATCTCTATAACAGATACAGGACATCATGAAATAGCCATTGAAATTTCTGTACTATCAATGTTTTCTTGTGATGTAACTACAGCTTGTCTTCATTCCATAGTGAAGTTTTGTGGTGCAAATCTAAAACATTTTCCACAACCCACACATCCAGGATATATAACCAATTGTTGGTTTGTTTTTGAAACTGTTTCATCTATTACCACATCATCTTGAGAATTGTTATTTTGATTTTTTTCTTGTTGACATCAAGTCAAAAGCAGAATAGAAATCGCAAATAAAAAAACTAATGCAATTGATTGTTTTTTATTTTTCATCTTTTTATTTTATAAGCTAAAATATATATCGTTATATATATAAGTATAATTATAGAAAATTTTATCATTTCTCATCTTGCCAAGCCAACATGAAACGCTGTAATAATAAATGTAGGATATGTAAGTCTTTGAATTCTTTTTCGATTTTTTCACAATTTTATCATCCAAAATCTATGAGATGTAATAAGTGGTGGCAACATAAATATCATAGCTCGAATTCCAGAGCCTATAATGTTATATATATTTCGAAATTTGGGATTTGTAAATAGAACATTTATTCATAAGTCTATGTTCATAAAATATCAAATTCCATGTGCCAAAGCAAATATTCAGCACATAATACCAAGTCACTGTCTAATACTTACAACCTTACGCAATAAATTTCATATTTTATATTTATAAAAAATATCTGCCAATGGTCTAGAAAAGACTATAATTAATAATAAAAATCGAGCTATTTTTCAAAATAAATTGTAAAGTCATGTATTGAAAAATATAAATACAGACAAAATAGCTGAATAAGATAATATTAAATTTAATTTTTTCATAATGTATATTTTTATTAAATAATAGACTTATAATCAATCACATTAAATTAACCTTAAATAATATTTTTATTATGAATCGGATTTTTAAAGCAAGATAAAATTGTAATTTGGTTTGGATTTTTGGAATAAAATTGTTATAGTTAGTGGAGTTAAGATTTTTTTGTTAAACAAAATTTGGAAGATATATTTAATTAATTGTAGGCGCGAATTCGAATTCGCGCCTGCAAGATGAGTGTAATTTTTGTCCTCCTTTGTAAAGGAGGATGCCCGAAGGGAAGAAGGATTTAAACCCCTCTATTCCGACAAATCGGGAAGTATAGCTCCCTTTTCCAAAGGAAGACAGGAAACAAAACATCCAATCAATGTATGCGCGAGTACAGATTGCTTCGCAGGCTTCCCGACGTGTCGTGGACTCATTACATTCGCGCAATGACAACGCGCCTGCAATAGGAGGGAGACAGGAAAAATAAACCCCATTTTTGTTTAAACAAACCCTGCCTGACGGTAGGCAGGCCCACTATTTACCCTGCTATGCGGGGCAATAGAACAGCTTCCCTTTTTTTGTTAAACAAACCCCACTACGATAGAACAGCTCCCCTTATCAGGGGAGGATTGATGAGTCAATAGAAAAAAATTTATAAACAACTAAGTCATGAATAAAAATTGATATAGAGAGTTATTACCAAATCAGACATTATGAGAAAAATTAATCAAAAAATGATTTTGGTTATATCTTTTTTCGTTTTTGGTAGCACCGGCTGGATATATAATCAAAGTAATAATTTCAAATTCTGTGTCAGTAGCTGATGTGTGAGTACTATATAGTGTTGTGGGATTAGTAACACTTTTGAGTGTTTACAATGATTTGTGATTGACTGAAAGTTTACAATATTTTATACCAAGATATTGGATCAAAAAGCAGTACAACTATATCAAAACTTCAATATATTTTAGTTTGTCTGTCCAGATATTCACAGGAGTGATAATTGCTAGTATACTTTGGTTTTGGGCACCATGGCTAGCTACACATTATTTCCAAAGTCCTAGCGCTGAGATAATACTGAGATATTTTTGTTTTTATTTTTTGGGGATAAATTTATTTCAGGTATTGCAGAGCATATTTTTTGCTTTTCAAAATACACTAGCACAGCAGTTTGTAGAATTTATCAGGATGCGAAGTATTGTCTGATTTACATTATTTTTCTTTTTGACTGGAAGGGCTGATATAGAGTGGTATAGTCTAAACTGGATATTGGGACTGGCTGTGGGAATAGCAATTTGATTGATAGTTTTCTTTAGTAGATACAAAAATAGTCTTTTGCAGTGAAAGTTAGTATTGGAAAAGTCGATGATAAAAGAATATCTAAAATATGCTTTTTGGTGTTTTCTTGGATTAAATGCAATACATATATTCGGGCAAGTGATACAACAGTTGATTATAGTGATTTTATGACCAGAGGCAGCAGGTTATTATACCAACTTTATAAGTCTGTTTGGGATCTCTAGTGTGGTAATTGGACCAATAATATGACTTATATTCCCGATGGTTTCAGAATTAATTACAAAAAAAGATAAAGATAAATTAAAACTTTTGTTTAGGTTTTTTTATACTTATTTTTTTATTTTTTCGTTCTTGTTCGCTGTATTTATGGTAGCTTTATGACCAGAAATCGCATTAATATTTTTTGGAAAGAAATTTATGTTATCTGGAGAAATGCTGTCTTGGGGATCTATATTTACCATAAGCAATATATTTGTAGGATTTAATTTTTCGGTCTTGGCTGGTTTGTGAAAAATCAAAGAAAGGGTAAAGATATTATTTATCTCGACTTTATTGGTTGCTATATTATCTATTGTAGGTATGTATACTATATGAATTTATGGTTCTGTGTTAGCTTTGTGAATCAGTAATCTCCTGTTATTTATTTTGAGTTTTAAGTTGATATACAAAGATATACCTTTTGGGGTAGAATGAAAGTTTATAATCAAAAATATTGTTTTAGGATTGGTATTGACTGCAATACTATGGTCGTTTAAGTCTAAAATATTTGTGATAGATGATTTGGTGAGAATGACTAACTTGTGAAAATTGATACTTCTATGATTGGCATTTTTTGTTGCATTTTGAGCTGTAAATTATAAAAAGTTTTTATTGTTGAAGGATGAGGTCAAAAAATTGAGAAGTTAGCCCCGCAGTGAATGATGGGGGAATAAATTAGAAGAGAAAACATTGTCACTCAAAATCTATATTTAAATATAGGTTTTAGATGAAGGATAAGATAGGTTATAATGTTTGAAAGGATAAAATATTTCAAAGGTTACAAAAATTGCAAAGTCCAGGATATTTGAAACCTTTGCAACCTATTGAAAATAAATTTACTTAAATAATATTAAATCATGAAAAAAGCTTTGATTACGTGAATAACATGACAAGATTGAGCTTATTTAGCAGAGTTTCTTTTGGAAAAAGGTTATGAAGTACATGGTATCAAAAGAAGATCATCTTTGTTTAATACAGATAGAATAGATCATTTATATGAATGACCCGAGATAAAAAATAGAAAATTTGTATTACATTATGGTGATATGACTGATAGCGCTAATTTAATAAAACTAATAAATCAAATTAAACCTGATGAAATATATAATCTAGCTGCACAATCACATGTGCATGTAAGTTTTGATATGCCAGAATATACAGCCAATAGTGATGGAATATGAACATTAAGATTGTTAGAAGCAATTAGAATTGCTGGATTAGAAAAAACATGTAAATTTTATCAAGCTTCCACATCTGAACTTTTTGGAGGTATGGATTATAATAGACCAGAAGAATGATATAATGAAACTTCACCCATGCATCCTAGAAGTCCTTATGGATGCGCAAAACTCTATGCGATGCGAATAACCAGAAATTATAAAGAAAGCTATGATATATTTGCCTGCAATGGAATACTTTTTAATCATGAATCCCCTATCAGATGAGAGACTTTTGTGACTAGAAAAATTACTATGGCAGTTGCTAAAATACACTTATGACTTCAAGAAAAATTATATTTAGGGAATTTGGATGCAAAAAGAGACCGAGGACATGCCAAAGATTATATACAAGCAATGTGGCTAATGTTGCAACAAGAAAAACCAGAAGACTATGTAATTTCTACTTGAAAAGCAAGCACTGTGAGGGATTTTGTCAATCGAAGTTTTGAAGAAGTGGGTATAGAATTAGAATGGAAATGAGAATGAGTAAATGAAAAATGATATGATAAAAAAACAGGAAAATGTTTGGTAGAAGTAGATCCAAAATATTTTCGTCCTGCAGAAGTGGATTTTCTTTTGGGAGATAGTAGTAAGGCGAGAAATGATTTATGACGAAAACCAAAATATACTGTCAGAGAAATGTGTAAAGAGATGGTAAAATCTGATGTTGAAAAGTTTAAAAAACAAGAAATCTTGAAGAAACATGGATACGAGATTTTAGATCAGAACGAGTAAGAAATGTAAGATGTAGAATTGAATATGTAAGATGTAAAATGTAAAATTAAAGATGTAAGATATAAAGTTTATGAATATTTATATTAAATTGTAGTTGTGAAAAATGGAAGATAATAAAAAAGATAATATTGTATTAAAAAAATCTGTAAATTTTGCTTTTTTGATTATAGATTTGTACAAAAATTTATACAGGGACAAAGAATTTATACTATCAAAACAAATACTAAGATCTTGAACTAGTATATGAGCAAATATACTAGAAGCAAACTCTGCTTCATCAAAAAAAGATTTTTTGAATAAAATAAATATCTCTCTAAAAGAAGCTAATGATACAAAATATTGGTTATATCTAATCAGTAAATCAGAATTTACAAAATATGACTTTGATGATATATTTAAAGAGATAGATTCTATAATATCATTATTAACAAAGATTGTGATGACTACAAAAATAACAATTTGAAGAAACATTAAAAATTAAGTTAAAAAATTCTACATTTTACATTTTTAATTTTACATTGATGTTGTTGAATTCAAAAATATATATTGCCTGACATAATTGACTAGTCTGATCTGCAATACTTAGAAAACTTAAAAAAGAATGATACACTAATTTAATATACAAGACTCGCAAAGAATTGGATCTATTAGATTATAATCAAGTAAAAGATTTTTTTGAGAAAGAAAAACCAGAATATGTGTTTTTTGCAGCTGCCAAAGTTGGTGGAATTATGGCAAACAATGACTACCCTGCCGATTTTATTTATCAAAATTTACAGATTCAAAATAATATAATTCACCAATCTTATCTGAGTTGAATTAAAAAATTATTATTTTTGTGATCTAGTTGTATATATCCTAGAGATTGCCCTCAACCGATGAAAGAAGAATATTTATTAACTTGAGAATTGGAAAAAACTAATGAACCCTATGCAATTGCAAAAATAGCAGGTATAAAAATGTGTCAAAGTTACAATCGTCAGTATGGGACTAATTTTATTGCATGTATGCCGACCAATCTTTATTGACCAAATGATAACTTTGATCTAAATAGCTCTCATGTATTTCCTGCTATGATAAGAAAGTTCCATGAAGCGAAAATAAATAAAATACCTGAAGTCGTATTACGATGAGATGGTACTCCATATAGAGAATTTTTACATGTAGATGATGTTGCTGATGCGATAGTATACTTGATGGAAAATGTAGAATGTAAAGTTGATAATGATCAAAATAATTTAGTTTGTGGTGATGTGAAAATTGAGAATACCAATTTTGTAAATATATGAACATGAGAAGATATTAGGATAAAAGATCTTGCAGAATTGATGAAAAAAGTTATAGGTTACGAGTGAAAAATTGTTTGGGATACGAGTAAGCCAAATGGTACTCAAAGAAAGTTAATGAATGTGGATAATTTGAATAATTTAGGATGGAAGAGTAAGATTGGATTGGAAGAAGGGATTAGGGAGACATATGAGTGGTTTTTAAATAATAAGTAAAAAAAACATGAAAAAGATAATGAAAAAAGTTTACTCTATTTTACCTGAAGAAATATCTAGTCCAATTAGATATTGGATTGAACTTATTTTATATAAACTAGGTATAAATAAAAATCCATGACATTCTATAAAGCAGAGAATGATTAGAAATTTACAAAAAAAATATAAAATAAAATGTCTTATAGAAACATGAACATACATGTGAGATATGATTTTTTCTCAGATTAAAAATTTTGATAAAATCTACTCAGTTGAATTAGCAAAAAAATACTATGATTTAGCTGTTAAAAGATTTAAAAATAATAAGAATGTCACTATTATATTGTGAGATAGCTCAATTGAATTATGAAAACTATTAAATAAAATAGATGTTCAATCATTGGTATTTCTTGATTGACATTTTTCATGATGAGAAACGGCAAAATGAAAAAAAGAATGCCCACTTTTAGATGAATTAGATCATTTTATAAATGTTAAATTAAAAATTAATAATCACATAATAATGATTGATGATATAAGATTATGCTGAACACATAAAGATTATCCTAATATTAAAGAATTAGAAGATAAATTAAAAATAATTAATAATAATTATAAAATTCTTATTAAAAATGATCAGATGATTGCATATTTATAAATTAAAATTAAATATGAAAAAAATATTAATAATTATATATAGATATATAATCCAGTTTGGGTTAGATCCAATTTTATCATTTAAATGATTTAAAAATATATTTTTTTATATAAGAGATTATTTAAAAATAAATAAAGATAAATTATTTCCTATAAGTCTAAATTATCCGTGTTTACATGATAAGTATGATAATTGATGAACGGCAAAATGACATTATTTTCATCAAGATTTATTAGTAGCAAAAGAAATATTTAAAAAAAATCCAAAAAAACATGTAGATATTGGATCGAGAATAGATTGATTTGTTTCACATGTAGCAGTATTTAGAGAAATAGAGGTGTTTGATATTAGACCAATAGAAAATTTGGTTGAAAATATTGTTTTTCAACAATCAGACTTAATGAAACTAGACAATAAAATTATAGATTATACTGACTCTATATCATCTTTACATGCAATTGAGCATTTTTGATTATGAAGATACTGAGATCCTCTTGATATAAATTGACATATAAAAGGATTGGATAATATATATCAAATACTAAAGAAATGATGAAATTTTTATTTTTCTGTGCCAATTTGAAAACAGAGAATAGAGTTTAATGCTCATAGAATTTTTTCTATAAAATATTTAGTAGATTATTTTCAATGAAAATATGATATAACTGAATTCTCATATGTTGATGATGCTGGAAATTTACATAAAAATGTTGATATAGAAAAATGATTAAAAAATAATTTTAACTGTAATTTTTGATGTGGAATATTTATATTAATTAAAAAATAAATGATATTTGTATTTCCTCAATGAAGGTTTGGTAATCAAGTTTTTCAATATATGTTTGCTAAATATATTGCCAAAAAAAATGAAAAAATAATCACTTCTACTGCCCCTTATTTTGACATCATAGAAGAGTCTAATAAGCAATTTTTTTTGATACCTAATAAAAAATATTTTAGATACATTAATTTTATATTAAATAAAATATTTTTAGTTTTATGAAAATTTAGAATTATAACACATATTAAACAAAACAAAATATTGAAAAAATGATTTTTGATAGAAAGTAAATGATATAGTGAAAAAAAATGACTTTTGAGCTCTATAAAATATGTGGATTGATTTTTTGTGTATGAAGATAAACATATTATTTGAAAAAAAATTAAAATTAAAGATTTTTATTTACAAAAGGCTAAAAATTTTTTGGCTAAAATCCCTGCAAAAAATAAAAAGATTTTTGTTCATATAAGGAGATGAGATTATCTTGAGTGGTCTGTAATGTGACAAAAAAACCTGACTTTAACAATTAGTTTTTACAAAAATCAAATAGAATATTTATTACAAAAAAATAAAGATATATCATTTATTTTTTTAAGTGATGATATAAATTGGTGTAAAAAAGAATTTAATTATCTGGGAAACTCATACTTCTCGGAAAATGACCTTTGAACTGATTTTGCACTCATGATACTTTGTAATTGAGCTATTATATCTCCAAGTACATTAAGTTATTTATGAGCATACTTTATGAATAATGAGATTGAAATATTTTCTCCAAAATATTGGCTTTGATTTAAAAATAAAATATGGTATCCTGATTGAATATACACAAAAAAGTTTAATTTTATAAATTTATAAATTAATTATGTTAAAATTTTTCAAAAGACTACATACGATTATCAATAGTTATGCATATATGATAATTAATCCATATATAAAAAATAAAGGCTTATTAATCTATAAATCAATTTTACTTGAAATTTTTAAACTAAAAAAAATAAAAATTTTAAATTTTCAACTTAAATCATTTAATTCAGATACATTAAAATTTCTTTTTTTTGAAATTTTTATTAGACAAGAATATTTTTTTAAATCCGATAAAAAGTCACCTGTAATTATTGATTTATGATCAAATACTTGAATGTCAATTTTTTATTTTAAATATTTATATAAAGATTCAATAATATATTGATTTGAACCAGATATCAATGCTTTTGAAATATTGAAAAATAATATAGAATCAAATAAGCTTAAAAATGTTAATATTTATAATAAAGCAATTAGTGATAAAAATTGAATTTTAAAATTCTATTCAAATGCTAACTCATCATCTTGATCTTTCACTATGAGCTCAAATAAAAATAGAGAGATTTGATGATATGAAACAAAGGTAGAAACTGTGTCGATGCTTGATTTTATTAATTCATATAATATAAAATATATAGATCTTATAAAAATAGATATTGAATGATGAGAAGATATTATATTTAATTCTGCGGGTATTGATAATATTTTATGAATTACTGATAAATTAATAATGGAATATCATCATAATATTAATAATACTGTTTCTAATTTAGAAAATATACTAACTGTACTTAAAAGAAATAAATTTCAGTATCAAATTGATAGTCAATGTTTCCCTTTACAATCAGAGAATAAATTCCAAGATATTTATATATATGCATATAAAAGAAAAAATTAGAAATTTGTTTTTATCAAAAAAGTTATTAAGACAATTATTAATATAGATATAAAATTTTTAAAATTCTATCATTTATAAAATGCAACTTCAAACTCCAATCCTATTTCTTATCTTTAATCGTCCTGATACTACCAAAAGAGTTTTTGATGAAATTAAAAAACAAAAACCAAAATATTTGTATATAGCTTCTGATTGACCTAGAGAAAATAAACAATGAGAAAATGAAATTGTAGAAAAAACAAGAAAAATGGTCATTGATCAAATTGATCGAGATTGTGAAGTAAAAACTTTATTTAGAGAAAAAAATCTGTGATGTAAAATTGCTGTAAGTCAGTGAATATCACGATTTTTTGAAAATGTGGAAGAATGAATTATACTCGAAGATGATTGCCTACCTGATCAAAGTTTTTTTGGTTTCTGTGAAACTATGCTTGAGAAATATAAAGATGATACTAGAATAATGCATATTAGTGGAGATTGTTTTTTACCAAAAAAACGACAAAATAATAAGGAGTATTTTTTTTCTTATCACAATCATATTTGGGGATGGGCGACATGGAAAAGAGCTTGGAAAATGTATGATCCAGACATAAAAACACTTCCAGAATTTAAAAAACTTAATTTAATAACCAATATTACTAGTAACTTTTTTAGTAAAAGAGTTTGGTTACATAATTTTGAATTGGTTTTTGATTGAAAACATGATACATGGGATTATCAATGGACTTATTGTATGCGATCAAACAATGGATTAGCTATTTTGCCATGAGTAAATTTGATAAGTAATATATGATTTTCTCCAGATGCTTTGCATACAAAAAACGAAACTTGGATAGCTAATTTACCGACAAAAAAAATTGATTATCAGAATTTGACTGAACTAAAATTTATTTTAGCAGATCTTGAAAAAATTAAATATACTGATAAAAAAGTTTTTCAGTCTTTTAAACAATACATAGCAATATTATTGAAAAAATTTGGATTGTATAAAATTGTTGCAAAAATATTGTGGTATAATTAATTTCTTTGAATAATTAAACTAATATTTGGAGTTAATATTTTTGAAAAACTTCAACCATGAGCAATATACATTAGTAATTGTATACTGTGTAAGATTTTTTGTAAAACAATTCTAATTATATTTATTCAGTTGTATGGTGGAATTTTATATGATTTTATTGTTATTTTATCTTTTTGATCACTTATCTGCATCGCTATTTCTTTCAGAGAATTATCTGTAAATGCAGTAGTGTGTGTGATATCTGCATAAATTTCTGTCATTGTTAAATAATTTCCTGCATTTGGTACATTTATAATCAACTTTCATCATATATTTAGATGTTTGTATAATATTTTTAATGTTTCTATTTGTTCTGATTTAGTGATGTGTTCAAGAATTTGATTCATAAATATTATATCATATTTTTTTAGCGAATTATCTATTTCTTTAATTGAATTTTTTATCAAAAAACTTTCTGTAATTTTATGTTTTTTATTACAATATTCTAGCACACTTTCGTCATTATCAATTATAGTAATATTGTCTAATTTATTACTTTTTGAGAAAACAATAAACTCTCATAATCATGGTCATATTTCTAATATGTTTTTTGTTTTTTCATCAAAAAAAGATCAAAAATTGTATTTAATATAATCTAATTTTCTATTAAATGTTTTTTCTGAATACATAGATTGTAAATAATTTGAGTAGTTTTCCATAGTTACAAATATTTTGATAAAACCTTTACTGTCTCAGTCCAAGTAAATTGAATTATTTTTTCAAATTTCTTGATAGGGGCCTTGGATATATTTTCCATAATTTTAAGTAATTCTGATTGATTGTTGTATCTATATTCATTTGGTATAGTTTCTTTCATTCATCCACTATTGTGTCATATTGCTATTGTTCAACATGCCATAGACTCTATTGGAACCATACCAAATGGTTCATCAATAGAAGCAAATAATGTAGCATATGCTTTTTGATAATAAGAAACCAAAGTTTCAAAATTTACCGATCAAATAAGTTGTATATAATCTTCTAATTTGTTTTGTTTAATATATTTCTTTAAATTATTATATTCTTCTCATTCTCAAACAATTTTCAGTTTAAATTCTTTATTATTTTTATTAAATTGTATGAAAGAATCAACGATAAAATCAACTCTTTTGAATTTAGTTAATCTACCAACACTCAAAAAATATTTTTCTTTCTCTCAATTGTTGGGTAAGAATATTTTTTCATCATATCCTGGATATGCAATAGCATTGTTTTTTCAATAAATTTCAATCGTTCTTGTTGAAGTAAAAAAGCTGTTAGATATTATATAATCACTGTAACTGATAAGTTTTCTGTCAATTATTTTCATAATAGGATTGATTAATACTGCTATTGTTCTTTTTATTTTTGGTGGAATAGCTTTTATTCGTTTTTTTTCTCGTATAAACGCGCTTGGTTCGTGACACAAAAACACTAATTTAATTTTCTTGTTTAATGCTTTAAATATTCATCACCACCAATTGGCTGGGAAAACATGTGAAAATATCACAAATTCTCCATGATTTTTTCTAGATATTTTTTTAATTTGTTGTATTATTTTTATAGTTCGTAATGGGAAAAGTATCCAAAACAAAAAAGAAGAAGATAGTGGTATTTTAGTTTCAACAAAATTTATATTATCCAATCCATCTATTATCTTTTTGTTTTGTTTTCATGATATTATATGTATTTTGAAGTCTTTTTTTTTAGCTAATAGCTTTGCTGTTTCAATTATATAATTACCTGCTCATCAAGGCAGAGTAAAATGAGGATGTAAATAAATAATATGTTTCATATTATATCTTCAGAAAACTTAAAATTTTATAGGCAATGATAATTTTGTAATAATTAATCTTGTGTCAAAATAAAGAGAATTTATATTTTCAGTTTGCATATTTTTTTGCCAATCTCAATTCATCTTGAAACTGTTGAACAAATCTAGATCCACTTTTGCTTGTATGATAAAATCTAAAGTTAGCTATATATTTTGGAATGTATACAGGATCATATTTTTCTCCTAATCTCAATCGGTATTCATAATCCATACATAGATGTTCGTTGATATCAAATAATCAGATTTTTTCCATTGCTTCTTTTTTCCAAAAAACGGTCATCTGAGATATAAAATTTTCTGTAAGTAATTTAGAATATGAATATTTTCTTCAAAGAAAATTCTTGTACCAAGTGATTGGTTTTCTTATTTCTTTATCTTCTTTGTTGATTATTTTGCATTTACCATAAGATCGCATTTTTCCAGATTTCCCAAGATGATTGATTATTTCTTGCAATACTCATGGCTCTAGGGTATCATCACTATTTAAATATGTTAAAATATCTCCTGTAGCTAACTTCAATC
>CAZSQL010000023.1:0-16110 GCA_964609035.1 uncultured Candidatus Peribacteria bacterium | reverse complement strand
TTTAATAGTAATTGTTAATGGTTTAATAGTAATTGTTAGTGGTTTAATAGTAATTAGTTATTAGTAATTAGTTTATTGATAATTTTTAATTTGTTAATTTGTAATTTGTTAATTGTACATTGTACATTGTAAACTATCCTGCCATCAATTTTTCTATAATTTCTGGTTCAATTGTATCATGAATATATCTTTCCACAGGTCTTGCACCATATTGTGGGTCATATATTTCATCTACAATTTCTTTGATTTTTTTGTCGCTATATTCTGGTAATACTGCTTTTGAATTTTCTTTCCAAGAACCCAAGAATTCCTTTAGATTCTTTTTGAAAATATCTGTCAGTACTTCTTTAGATAGTGGTTTAAATACTATTTTATGATCGATTCTGTTTATCAGCTCTGGTGACATAAAATCTTTTAATTCATCCATAATTTTAGCTTGTGCTTTTTCAAATACTTTTTCATCTACATTTCAGTGTTTATCTTCATTTGCACTAAATCATATTACACCTCATTTTTTGCTAAATTGATCACTACCAAGATTTGATGTCATTACTATGATTGTGCTTTTGAAGTCTACCCATCTACCTTTGCTATCCTTCAATTTTCATTCATCCAGTATTTGTAAAAGTATGTTTAAAACATCTGGAGATGCTTTTTCTATCTCATCCAAAAGTAACACAGAATATGGTTTTCTCCTTACAGATTCGGTCAATTGTCATCATTCATCATATCATACATATCATGCAGGACTACCAATTAATTTACTTACAGAAAATTTTTCCATATATTCTGACATATCCAATCTTACTATAGCATTTTCATCACCAAAATAATTTTTTGCTATCATTTTGGCCAAAAATGTTTTTCCAACACCACTAGGTCCTAGAAACAAGAAAGATCCTATTGGTTTATGTTTTTCTATTACTGACAATCTATTTCTAGTAAGTGTCCTAACTACTGCTTGTACAGCGTCATCTTGTCCAAAAACATGTCCTTTTAGCGAGTCAGACAATAATTTTAATTTTTCTATTTCTGATTGATTTACTACATTTGCTGGTATTCCAGTTTTGTCAGCCAAAACATTTCATATATCTTCTTTTTCTATAGTCGGTCTTAGATGGCTGGGTATGTTTTTGTTGCTTCTTATTTTCAAAATATCATTTTTCAATTTTTCTTCCTGTTCTTTTAATTCGGCAGCTTGAAAATAATCTTGATTTTCAATAGCTACTTCTATTTCATTTTTTATTTTATTTATCTTTTTTTCTATTTTTTTGTATTCATCATCGTTTTCTAATTTAGTTTGCATAGTAGATTTTCTAGCACAGGCTTCATCTATTATGTCCAATGCTTTGTCTGGTAGGTGCTTATTTAGCATATATCTTTTGGTAAGCTTTATACTAGCTTTGATCGCAGAACTGCTAATAGATACTCCATGAAAATCTTCATAAGTTTTTTTCAGTCATTCCATAATTTGCATTGCCACTTCAGTATCTGGCTCGTTTACTACCACTTCTTGAAATCTTCTTTTTAAAGCAGCATCTTTTTCTATATGTTTTTGATATTCATCATAAGTCGTTGCTCAGATTAATTTTATTTTACCTCTAGCAAGCAATGGTTTTAGCATTTGAGCAGCATCATTGTTATCTTGACCACCAGCTCATATAATAGTATGTAATTCATCTATAAATAATATAATATTGTTTGTAGGATCCATAGCTTCTTCTAGTATTGATTTCATTCTAGCTTCAAATTCTCATCTATATTTTGTTCATGCCAAAAGTGTTCACATATCCAAAAGATATATCTTTTTGTTTTTCAACTTTTCTGGCACAGTTCATTCTACTATTTTTTGTGCTAATCACTCTACAATTGCAGTTTTACCCACACCAGCTTCACCTATCAACAATGGATTATTTTTATTTTTTCTCAATAAAGTATAAACCACTTGATTTATCTCACTTTCTCTTCATATTACAGGATCCATAAAACCATCTTTTACCTCTTTTGTCAAATCTGTTCAGAAGAAGTCTACTGTCATCTTTTTTTCCTCTTTTTTTCAAGATTTTACAGAAGTTCATACCTCGCTTTCGCTAGTATCTCATTTTTCCACTATTTCACTATCCAATGAATTTAAGATGTCATTGATGTTGTTTAGGTTGTTTAAGTTTTTTATGTCCATGATTTTTACATTTTTTGAATCTAAATTTAACTTTTCAAAAAGTTTATCCAATAATTCTAAAAATGCAAATACGCCAGATTTGATGATAATAGGATTTGATATCAAATTATGGCAGTTTTTGACTATCTTTTCGATACTTATATCGACCTTTTTGCTTGATAAATAGGATTTTAATTGAGTGGACAAATCAAAAAATGATATATAAAATAAGACAATTAAATCTAATTGATATACTCAATCTTTCAATATTTCTTCTACTTTTGATTTTAAAATCTTGTTTAATCATAGGTTTTCTTTTAATTCTGCTTTATTTGAATTGCTAAATTCTAAATCTATCTTTTTGTTATAATATTCATCTAAAAGCTCTATGTTTTTCAATCAAGATACATTACAAAATAAATCAAAATGTTGATGATTTCTGATGTATTGGTATATTCACCAAAATAAATCATCTCATCATATGTACTTTTTTTTGTTATTTAATGATATTTTGTTTGCAAATCTTAGGCTAGACATTGCATATGGATTAAATAATTTTATGTTTTTTCTCATTTTTTATAATATATTTAGTATAAATTTATAACAAGATACTTTTATGATTATATTTTCTTTTTTCAAATCTTTTATAAAAAAATAAAAACCATTTTCAACAAAAAATAGCACAAATCATTTGTAGGTGCTACCTATTGATGTTCTACAAAATCTTGCAACTCACTCTTACTTCAGTATAAAGTATAAAGTTATCAAGTTGAAAGTATAAAACTTTTAACTTGAAAACTTTCAACTTGAAAACTTGCCTACCGGTAGACAGGTTGCTCTAACTTGCGGATTTGTCATCTCGAGTTAATCTAACTTGCGAGAGATCTAAAAATTAGATTATTCCCCTTCGTTTCACTCAGGGTCAGAATGACAGTAAAAGATTTCTCGCAATACTTAACACTCGAAATGACAGTAATGCAACAATACAACTCAGAATGACAGTAAAAGATATCTCGCAATCATCACGCTCTAGATGATATGTTAACTTGATAACTTTATCACTTGAAAACTTTCAAACTTTATAACTCTATGACTCTAATGAGAAACCGACTAAAAAAAATATTCAATCCAAGCATAGACCCAATAAACAAAATTTTTGTCAATTCAAAAAATATTTTACAAAATTTAGAATACTTACAAAGTTTACAGTCAAGATCATTGATTTTCCCAGTATTAAAATCCAATGCTTATTGACATGGGTTGGTTCAAGTCACAAAAATACTAAAAAAAACAAATATACCATATATAGCTGTAGATAGTTTTCCAGAATATCAAATAGTCAAAAAATATTCCAAAAAAAATATTCTTGTACTATGAGAAACCAATCTAAAAAATTACAAAAAATTTAAGTTATCTAGGACTGCATTTTGTGTGTACAATATAGAAACTATAAAATATTTAGTTAAATTAAATAAAAAAATAAGAATTCATCTTTTCTTAGATACTTGAATGCATAGGGAGTGAGTAAATCAAGATGAATTGATAAATATTTTAGAATTTCTAAAAGACTATTCGAAAATAACTATAGATTGAGTCATGTCTCATTTACATAGTGCTGATGATATAAGTAATGATTCAATCCAGTCACAAATAAATTTATTCAAAAAAATGTATCATTCTATCGTAGATTACTGACACAATCCATTGTGGAGACATATATGAAATAGTGCCTGACTTTTTAAAATTCAAGATGATTTTTTTAATGCATATAGGCCATGATTAGCTCTCTATTGATACAGTCCATTTCAAGAAACTGATCCATATTACAAATTAACTCAAAAATTAAAACCTGCTTTGCAAATTTTTTCCAAAATTACAGCATTACATAGTATATCAAAAGGGGAGTGAGTAAGCTACAATCACAATCGATTAGCTGATAAGGACTCTAAAACGGCATCTATACCATTTGGTTATGCTGAGTGATTGCCAAGGTCTGCTAGTAACAAAATTTATTTTAAATACAAAAAAAACACATATCCTCAACTATGAACAATATGTATGAACTTTTGCTCAATGGAGGTTTCCAACAATGCATCAATTCTAGATGAGGTTGAACTTATTAGTACAGATTGAGAAAATAGTATTTCAAATTTAGCAAAAGCTTCAAATCAAATAATTTATGAAATTTTGGTATGATTAGATAAAAATATCCGTAGACAGACAATTTAGTATAAAGTTTGAAAGTTGAAAAATTATAAAGTTTAAAAATTTGCAACTTGATAACTCGATAACTCGATAACTTTGTAACTCTATGCTTAACTAAAGTTTTTTGATATCTTTTTTCATTTCTTTTACTCAACTTTCTAGAAAATCTGCAACTCTGCTCACATAATCAGTCTTAGCTTCAAAAACTGCTCATTCGCTGTTTTTATCTCAGACATTTTTATTATTTTTTTTACTATCAAAAGGCCATCATGACATGATGAAATTTATTAAACGATTTGTTAGTCATAAGGACATATTGAATTATTAATTCATAAACAATTTAATTTTAATTAATATTGTTGAATTTTCAAGTAATTTTTTATTAGACCCCGGGGTCTTGATTTTTAAAAAGATCTTTTTATAAGTAGAGTAGTTTTATATAAAAAAATTTATGTTAATAAAAAATAAAATATTATTGTTTTTGATAGTTTTATGTTGTTTTTTTTCTTTCTCATTTGCTTTTGATTTTCAAATTGACTGTGAAGAAAGAAATTTTGTCGTCACAGCATATTATTCTCCAAAAGATTGACAAGCATTTTATTATAAAAACAATGTAATAGCAGAAAAGACATTAAACTGAAGTGGTACACACGGTGCAAGTGGTAAACCAGTATTCAACGGCATGCTTGCTGCACCTAGTACATATGATTTTTGATGAAAAATATTTTTCCCTTCACTTGGAGTCTGAGAAATATCTGATAGATGATGAGCAATAGTTGTTGCATGACAAAGATGAGATAAGTATGATCGTATAGATATTTGGATGGGTGAATGAGAAGAATGACTGATCAGAGCACTTACATTTGGAAAAAGGACACTTAAATGATATTATTGCGACAATAATAAATTAAATTCGCTTTGAGCAAAACCAAAAGTTTGATTTAATTTTAATCACATACCAGTACTCAAATATTTTTTTGATGCCACATTATTCATCCAAGAACTTTCTGAGTGAAGAACAGATATTCGAGTATATATTCTTCAAAAATACCTCACAAAGTTTGGTTATATGAAACAACAAACTTGATTTTTTGGACCAGAAACCAAAAAGGCTCTTTGTAATTATCAACTTAAAAGATGAATCACTAGCAAAAAATATTGTGGAGTTTTTTGATCAACCACTAGAAATTATATGAAAATAGAAGCTCAGAAAAAATGATTTCTACCAAACTTTTGATCCACAAGTACATTCGATGAATTAATCTCTTTTGCTCAAAATTACAACTGAACTGCTGCCAATTCAACACAAACGCCATCTTCTTGAATTATTAATTATCAATTATCAACTATCAATTATTTTAATCAACCTTACAAAAAAGATGAGCAACATTTGAAAATTTTAGATTTACAAGATATGTTAAGACACTATGGCTTTTTTACATGAGATTTGTATGATAAATACGATGCCAAAACAATTAAAGCTATTTATGATTTTCAATTAGCACTTAAAATATTAAATCCAAACGACAAAAATAATCCTGCTAGATGATGGATGTGACCATCCACTAGAAAAGCTTTGAATCAAAAATGGGCAGAATTCCAAGAATGGAAAAATAGTCCCCCTTATGAAGGGGGATAAAGGGGGTTTGTTTATATAAAAAAATACAAACCCCTCCTACCTGCCTTTAGGCAGGTAGTTCTCCCCTTATCAGGGGAGCGTTTATAATTAACAGTATATAAAAAAATGCAAAAAGAATTTATGCAAGAGGCAATAAGCCTTTCCAAAGAGAATATACAAAAACAATTTGGCTGACCTTTTGGGGCAGTAGTAGTCAAAGATGGTAAAGTAGTTTGAAGATGATTTAATCATGTAATCAAAAATAATGATCCTACTGCTCATGCCGAGGTGCAAGCCATTCGTGATGCTTGTACAAATTTAAAAACTTTTGATTTATCATGATGTGAAATTTATACTTCATGTGAGCCATGTCCTATGTGCTTATGAGCTATATTTCGATCTAGAATCAATAAAATTTATTACGCAAATACACAAAAAGACGCTGATGAAATATGATTTGACGATGGTAATTTCTACAAAGAATTTTCAAAACCCATCGATCAAAGATCCATCCCAGAAATCCAGTTTATGTATGATGAGGCAAAAAAAGTTTTTGATGAACGAAAAGAAAAGTTAGGAAATGTTGAATATTAATTATTTATAATAAAATTGCATATATATTGTTATGCAAGCGCGAATTCGAATTCGCGCTTACTTAATTTTTAAAAAGAAAAAATATAGATTAGGCATATCTACCTCACATTTACTCCATAATGAACAACTACTCGATACCATTTCCCTGAAACTCAAACACCAAATCACATATCAGTAAATATGTTACTACTTATCGCATTATAATGAGGTCTGTAAGATCTTCATTTTTCGCTCATCCAAAAATTAAATCATTTTTTCATTGCGGCTATCATTTCGTTTGTGCAGTCAGCTTTGTTGCAGCTATAATATTGATAAGCCACGCTTTCACTAAAAGCAGTCAGTTTATAATCAAAAGTCACTCATAAATTATTAAATCGTGACAAAATTTTATCATAATTGTAATATCAATCACCCGAATTCCTTGTATGAGTACTACTTTTCTTATTTAATCTTGCTAAATTTTCAGCCCAAATGTTTGCAGTATAATTTAATTTGTCATTTATTTTATATTCTGACAATCATATACTTTTTCTCTCATCATTGTGCCATTTTAAAATTTCATCTTGTACTTTTGACCGATCTACGTTTTTGATTGTTTCATTTTGGCTTGATGGCATTTGTTTTAACTGATTCACTTTATTGTTGAATAAATACAACAAATATCATATCATCTCTTTTTGTTCTCATTGTAATTTTATACTTGAAAAAGAATTTATGACTTTTTGATATCTTTCTATTTGCCAAGCTGTGCTTTCTTTTGATCGTTGATGCTCCACTATAGACATCATCCCATCCATCCTAATTTTTATTTTTTCACTTACTTGATATTCTGCATTGGTAAATCATAAAAAACTCAAAAAAACAAAACCAAAAGTAAAAATAAATAGTAATCTTTTCATTTCAATATTTTTTTTAAAATAAATTACAATGACTCAAAGAATTTTATTATTTCTTTTCATGCATTATCGGGCCAAGTATGTGGGTAATATTTTCATCTACTATCAGTAGAATCAGAGTGAGGACACCAAATTACTGGGGCATCAGACAAACAATTTGTATACTTAACACAATTTAAAGGTTCTGGTCAGATAGGAACCGTTTCAGGACCACAAGAATTTTGTTTTAGCATTTGATCGCGAGCTACTACTCATTCTCTATATGGGCTTAAGTTATCATCTGGATGCTGCATTATTATTGAAGCGACTGGTCCACTACACTCATTTATAGTTGTTCATCATCCCACACTTCATATTGCACGGATTACATCACCACGTGCACAACTCAGACTATTTGTAAATCGTGCTCATAGTGAATGTCATACTACGAATATTTGATCTTTATCTATACAGTAATTTTCTTCAAAATCTTTTAATATTTGGTCAAATAGAGCAAAATCTCTTAAGTTTGATTTTTTGTCTCATGGATTGCTTCGATTGCGAGGTGAACTTTCTTCTGGTAATCAGCTAGGATATATTATAATTGCATTACCATTGGTTTCTTTTTCTATTCAATAATAACTACGCACCATTTCATTTGAATTTGTGCGTCCATGAAATGCAAATATTAGTTTTATTGGATTATTTTTATTATATTTATTTCAAACTACAGTTATATAATTACGGACAACTCAATTGAATACTGATGATGTTGGAGTTTTACTTGGTTTTTCTTTGCCACATCCAGCTGACCCGGATTTACGTTGATTGTCAAATCTAATTTTCCCTTCCTTTTCCAACATTAATTGGTGAACTAAGTATGCCATTTCTCCACGGGTCATGTTTTTCCATGGAAATACAACATATTTAGAAAAAATATTATTGTTATGTACAAAATTTAGATATCCTTGATACCAAGGTTCTCAATTTCAAACTGATTGAACATTTTTTCAAAATCATTCTACTCACATTTTTAAAGCTTCTGCAATAGTCACAGACTGATATGGTTTGAAATTGCCATCATCAAATCATTTTACCATATTTTTTGATTTAGCATAACACACATATTTAGCAAATCGTTCATTTTTTACGTCTAAAAAACAGTCATTTGATTCTTCAAATGTTGATCAAATACTAGCCTCCAATATTATTTTCATAATTTCTGCACGATTTATCTCACGATCAGGGCGAAAATTGCCATCGGGATATCATTGTACGACTCAATTATCATATAGATATTGTATACTATCACGATATTTGTGGTTTTGTATGTCTTTTGCAGAATTAGCAGAGACATATTTAAAATTTCCAAATAAAATTATTATCCACAAAAAAATTACAATAAAGTAATATAATTTTTTCATTTCAACAAAAAAAATAAAAGCATATAACATATATACTTTTCTAAATTTTTAAAACAAGTTTTTTGTTTATTGCAATTAAAATAAAATTAACAAGTAGTTTTTAATAATTTATATATTATAAAACATTTCAGTATAAGTAATAATTATAAGTTGCAAGTTGCAAGTTATAAGTTGCAAGTTGCAAGTTATAAGTTGCAAGTTACAAGTATATGGTTCAGAGTGTAGAGTTGTGTTGTAGCTTATAAATAAACAATTATTTTATATAAATATTTCCACTTGAAACTTTTTGCTTTTTATGTAATTATTAACTATAAATTTTTAATTTTAAATTAGGAAAAGGTGTTTTCATTTATACAAGAGAGCTTACAGTTAT
Source organism: uncultured Candidatus Peribacteria bacterium (assembly GCA_964609035.1). Taxonomy (GTDB): domain Bacteria; phylum Patescibacteriota; class Gracilibacteria; order Absconditabacterales; family Absconditicoccaceae; genus JALOAF01. The sequence continues at coordinate 6,863 of CAZSQL010000023.1, read as the reverse complement.
ATTTCAAAAATTGAATTAGAGTAAATCCAATATTTATTCTGTTTTTTGTTGGACTTATTACACAGTTAATAAAAATAACTATAGACTCTATAAAATGTAAAAAATTTCGTTTATCAAATTTGTTTTCAGCATGATGATTTCCATCTTTTCATGCAGCTATAGTTTCTAGTATCACTACTATGGTGCGAATTTATTTTGGTTTTGATAGTATATTTTTTGCATTATCTTGTTGATTTTCATTATTAGTAGCATATGATGCTATGAATGTTAGATTTGAGTCTGGAAAACAAGCACAATATATAAATGAAATTAGGTCCAGCATTACTAGTGTTTTGAGTATGACCAAAAAAGATCATCCACTTCTAAAAGAAAGACTTTGACACACTCCATTTGAAGTGTTTGGTTGAATATTTTTTGGTTTTGTGCTAACATTCATCTTATATTATTATCTTATTTTAAGTTAATTAAATTATGGCCACATTAGTTATCAATAGACCTTTCAAAAAAAGAAGGGTTAATAATATAAAAAAACAAATTAGAAAAATAAAATTAGTACATCCATCCATCAATCTTTCTATAAAATGGTTGTGGGTATTTATATTATTTGTAATTTTTTCTTATGGAATATTTTTTATCATAAAGCACACGATTTTTAAATCTGAAAATTATATAGAAAAAATTTATTATAGCCAAGCAAGTGTAGATAATTATGATAATCCATATTTATACAAAAAAATATCAGAACTTATAAAAAATGAAAATTATTTTGTTGTTTCTAAGTTCAAAAAATGAAGCATATTAAGTACCTTGCAAAGCCAATTCCCAATGGTCAAAAATATAAAAATCATTCAACCAGAAAAGTTTGCAGCATCTGTGTTGGTAGATTTCTATTATCCGGATATGGTGTTTAAATTATGAGATAGAAAATTTGGTATATTATGAGATTATGACTTTGAGATATTTAATGGCAATAAACTTAGTGATTCAATTTTTTCTATAGATTTGCCAGAATATGTTAGCTGAATTGACTCTTTGCATTGATTGTTTTTTGAGATATCTGCAGATAAATTAATGTATGATATGGATATTATATCTCAATGATTTACTGGTTACACTAGGATAGTTTATCTTCCTTGATCTTCTATGACATTGGTTTTTATAGGTGATAAAAGAATATACTTAAACAACAAAAACTCTCTTACTGGACAAATAAATAATTATGAACTTCTTATGAAATATTATAATGAAGCATCTTCACTTAAAGTAATCGACTTATGATCCCTTGAATGAGATAAAATAATAGTTAGAAAATAAAACAACAAAATAGTCATTCTGAGCAAAGCGAAGAATCTATTATTTAGAGATAAAGAATATCAAAACATTAGATTCTTCATATCCAACGGAGTAATCCGTTGTTTGTTCAGAATGACAGTACAAAAGATATATTTAAAATTTAGAATAAATAAAATGTATAAAAAAGACTTTCCGGTATTTAAGAATAACCCAGGCTTAGTATTTCTTGACAATGCTGCTAGTACTCAAAAACCACAGTATGTGATAGATTGAGTTAGTAATTTTGTTTCCAATGATTATGCCAATATTCATAGATGAGCATATAAACTTTCTGAAAAATCTGAAGAATTATATGAAAAATCAAAAGAAATGCTTGCAGAGTTTCTCAACTGCAAAGCATCTGAAATTATGTATAATTACAATGGTACTCATGGATTTAATATTATAGCACAGTCTTTGGCTCATTCTGGAATTTTAAAAAAATGAGATAAGGTTTTGCTGTGAATACGAGAACATCATGCAAATATAGTCCCTTGGCAAATCTTATCCAAAATATTTGGATTTAAAATAGATTTTTTATCAATTTGAAAATGATGTGAGATTGATTGAGACGATTTCAAAAAAAAATATGATAAATCAGTCAAGGTAGTCTCCATATGACACGTTTCCAACGTTACATGAAAAATTTATGATGTAAAAAAAATAAAATCATTACTCAGAGAAGATACGTTTTTTATGATTGATGGATCTCAGTCTTTTCCAAATATGAAAATAGATGTGCAGGATATTTGATGTGATTGCTTCATACTTACCGCACACAAAGTGATGGCTTATACATGATTGTGAGCTATGTTTCTCAAAAAAGATTGGATCAAAAAACTTACGCCAATGTTGTCTGGATGATGAGCAATTAGAGATGTGGATTTGCTTTGACACACAGTACCAAGTGATTATTCTAAATTTGAAGCTGGTACCCCAAATATTATATGAGCTATCAGTTTATTAAAATCTTTAGAATATATCAAATCAATATGATGAATAGAAAAGGTTCGAGAACACGAACAAATGCTTGTAGAATATGCATTAGAGAGATTTACTAGGCTAAAAGATAAAGTTAAGTTAATCGGCCCTAAAACAAAAGATAGAACTGCAGTATTTTCATTTTTCATACCAGAAAATAAAAACTTCAATCATATTGGAGAAATTTTTGCTCAACACAATATAGCAATTCGCTGTGGTGGACATTGTGCTTATCCTATGCACAAAGACTTAAATATTCCAGGAACATGCAGGATGAGTGCTTATTTATACAACGATATTTCAGATTTAGAAAAGTTTTTTGAAGTTCTAGAATCGATTATTCAGTAATCAAACAACAAAAATATATTTTGTCAAATGTTACTTATTCTTATAAGTAGCATTTTTTGTTTTATGTAAGCTTTTTAGATACAATTATATTAGTGAAAATTTTTAAAAATTAATTTTTTTATCATGTCCAATAATCTTGAGCAAATTAAATCAAAAGTTTTTGAAACAAGAAATCAGATTGAACAATCTAGAGATCTTTCTCCAGAAGAAAAAATGGCAAAGGCTAGAGAGTTTGAAAATGTTATATCAGAAATAAGTAGAGATTTAGAATTATTAAAACCTTCTGCTACGCCACAAGAACTTAAGGAAATAGAAGCAGTAGAGCAAGAATATAAGAAACTCCAAGAACAGTTGACTGTTTTTAAAAAAGAGCTGGATGATTTTCAATCTTCTGTTGTAGAAAGTGTTGCTTTAAATAATGATGATTCAGAAATCATTCCATCAGAAAATGATAAACCTAGTCGATGGGATAGAAATAAAAAAACTGTTTTGATATGAGCTGGTACTCTTTGAGTTGGTTTGTTGATTAGAAAAATATGGAAAGATAGAAAAGAGAGAAAAGCAGCTGAAGCTAATTGAACCACACCAGAAAAAAAACCATGGTACAAAAAATGGCGATGAATGGGACTAATATGAGTTTGATGATTTTTTGGTATAAAATGGCTGATGGATTATTTTAAAAAATGAGAACCTATGGATGATGATAAAGAAAAATATGATACATATTTAGATTTTATGAAAGAAAATAAAGAAGATTACAATCAATATGAACAATTGTGATCAAATGTTAATGAATTTTATGATAAAGCTTGGAAAAGTGAAAAAGAAAATTTCTGATTTGAAACCAATTTAGAGATGTGATCTATTTGAAATAATATAGAAAAAGAACAATGATATGAGCATGTCGAAACAAAAGGTATGGTACCTTTTTGTTTAGATAATTATTACACTAATGTAGATGATATGTTGTCAGCTGGATGAGTTCGTAGTTATTTAAGAAATAAAACTATGGAGTGATATAAACAGACTATAATTTCATTTTGAGCCGATTGGTTTAATAAAACATTGGTTCCATATTTATCTATGTTTACGAATTTTACTTCTTTTGGCATAATTTCAACAGACAGTGCAGATCAAAAGATGAATAAATTTTTTAAATGAATAGCCGATGAGTCTGATGATAAAAAACAGCAATTAGATATTTTTTTTAGACAATATACAAAAATTTTGACATATATGGCAGATAAGAAGAATGCTTTAGCAATAAAATATGCTACACCCATAATACAGACACAATGATATGATTGAAAAACTTGGCCATCCGATCCTGATGAGCAAAAAGAAATTTTATTAGAGGCAATAAATAACAAAGAATGGGTTGATAAAAACTTGAAATGAACTCATTATGGTTTATTTTTAGATTCAAAAATTTTATGATCATCCAAGATATTAGAGTCAGAATGATTGTTAAATTCTGATATTACATTTGAGTTACAGGATATTATAGATAATTTAGATCAAGATGCTGAAGATATACTCTGATGACTTGAATCTAATGCTTTATTTGATGCGGAAGCTACTATAAATAATTGATGATCCATAGACCAATCTACAAAAACGGGATTATCTGATATTTGTGATAATTTAGTAGAAGATATGTGAGATAATACAAATTGATCGTGGGTATATAATACATTTGAATATTTATTCGATGCTCTTGATTTATCGGAAGAAGATAAACAAAAAATAATAGAAGAAAGTTGAATGAAGGAAGCTTTTGATTGAATTAAAACAAATATACAGTGATTGAGAGCTGAAATTATAACTAATCCTACAAAAGAAAATATAGCAAAATTAAAAAACTTAACATGAGAATATTTAGCTATGAAAAAAGAATTACATTTAGCAGTCTATGCCATGCAAGAAGCAAAAGAGAACAAAAATTTCATTGATCATGTGGCAAATGTTATAAATTGACTTTGAACTTTTTTTAAAAAATTCTTTGAATCTATATGAAATATATTTTCTTGAAATATATCTTTGTGATCTGGAATAAACTTCTTTTTAGGGTGTGCCGTGACTTGAACAGGTCTAGTAATATTATGAAGGATTACAAAAAAACCAATATTGACTATATCATGAAGAGTCATACAAAAAGTTTGATTGTTTCCAATATCTTTAACTAAAGCTGGTCTTAGAAGTTTAGGTTATTGATGGGCAGTAGAAAGTCGTATAAAACAATTAGTAAAAGATTGAAAACCTGATAAGGCTAGAAGATTGTTATATAGATGAATAAGTAACTGAGATCTAAGTTTAGATCAGGCTGTAAGAGCAGGTAAAACAGACAATTTGATACCATTATTAACTAAAGTTAATAATTCAGAAAATTTTAAAGTTATATTAAGTAATATGATGGCGCAAGATCAAGTAGACTTATTCGCCAAATATTATTCTAAAAACAAAAAATTCGCAAGTAATCTGATAAAAGAAAGTTCTAAGATCGATATAAGATTAAATGTTAAGCAAAATATAGAAATAAAAGCTGATATGTTCAATGAATTAAAGAAATTAGATTTAAACTTAGAAAAAATAAGTAATATATCTGCAAATAATTATTTCGATAATATGTTCAAAAAAGTAAGAAATGCAGATGATTTAAAGTTAATGAATAATTTATCAAACAATAATGAATTTATAAAAAAAATATCTAGCGACAATCTAAAAAAACTTAATAAATTAAGTTTAAATGAAATTAGAAAATTACAATCATCGTGAGATTTTGATTCATTTGTGAGATGAAATAAAAATTTAGATGATATTTTATCTTCATTATGAAAAAACAAAAATATTGTAAGAAGAACCATAGAAGCAGCCACCAACATAGATGCAGCAACTAAAACAAAATTTAATAGTATCATAGATGAGGCGATAATTTCTGTAAGGAGTCAGTCTTCATTAAATGCTAACTTTTCTAAAATTAATGAAGCTAAATTATCTAATTTAAAGAATAATAAATATTTGACAGAACTTGATATGAAATCTCTGGTAACATTGCATTGAAAATGATTTAGATGATCTAGCTTACCAGATTTATTTGATGTTTTAAAATCTGATATTCCATATAATAAGTGAACTGGTAAATTAGGTCAATATCTTCAAGATGCCTTAAAAGCGTGAGATTATGATTCTTTTATTAGAGCATTATGAGATCATAAAAACTTAATAACTAAAATAGATGTAGATGATATAATTAAACAAATGGACAACGTTAAATTTGCTTTAAAAAATGCTGATGAATTTGTTGTTATATTAAAATCAATATCCAGAATTATTAAATTTATTTAAATATAGATATAAATTATTATGTCGAAAATCGAACAATATAAAAATAGTATATCTGAAAAATACATACAAGACTTCAAAAAAGAATTGAATTTTTTTGAAAAAATCATGCTTATGCCAGTTTCCAAGAAAATGGAAGATATTTTGAAATCAAACAAAAAGATAGATGTAGATAATTTATGAGAATTAGAAGATTTATGATTTTGGAGAAAGGTTTTGTGAGTAAAAATATGAGATAAGTGATTATTTGATAAACTTACAGACAAAGTTTTTAATTTTTTAAAAGAAAAACAAGAAAAAATAATACAGGCTGAATCATCTGGTAGATTGGAAGAACTACAGAATTTAGTAATAAATTGAAAGTTGGATGATTTAGAAAATGATGTAGATAATATCTCACAAGATAATCATTCTAATCAAAATAATAGCTCAAATGAAAATAATGGCACTGAAGAATCAAAAAAAAATAAAGAAGATAGTAAAGACAAAGATTGAGATTCTTCGCAATCTAGTGTAAATCCTGTTGTTGCTTGAGTGACTACTTGAGTTGTTGGTGGGGCATGATATTATGCTGGAGTTAGAAAATTAGAAAATATGGCATGAATTAGAAATGTCAAAGAGATACCAAATTGATTTGATGTTGCAAGAACCAAAAATCTTATGCAAGATCTTAGTGCTAATTTGGCTGAAAAAGCTAAGTCTCCAAAGATTAATAGATCCATGAAAGCTGCATATGAAAAATCAATTAAAATATTCAACGAGTCCGCATGAAGTCTAAATGATGATGTAGGTAAAGCTTTTATGGAATGGCAGAAATTATGAAGTAAATTGCCTGAATCTACATTGAAGTCATTATGAGT
>CAZSQL010000022.1:4659-16332 GCA_964609035.1 uncultured Candidatus Peribacteria bacterium | reverse complement strand
CTCTCCAAATTGCAATCCAAACGGTATCAGTAAATCATTACATTGTATTGAATTTATCAAAAATATTGTTAAAATTTAGACACATTTATGATATAACTATAAAAATATGGAAATAATAATAAGAAAAGATTGAGAATGATATATAGCAGAAGTAAAATCAAAACCAAACATTTATGCCTTTTGATATTCAAAAGAAGAAGCTTTGAGTGAGTTAAAAAATGTGGTAGATATGATGGTTGATTTTTATTCACAAGAAATGTCTTTTCAAAAGAAGGTTAAAAAGTTTTTGATAAACAAATCTTATACATATGCCGTATAAATTTCGCGATATAGAAACAAGACTCAAAAAATTATGATTTGATATAGTAAGACAAAAATGATCTCATGTTATCTTTTCTGATTGAAAGATTACTTTTCCTGTTCCAAATCATTGATGAAAGGATATATCTCCATGAGTAGAAAAGAAAATTCTAGAATTCATTTCCAAAACCAAAAAAGATTTTGATGATCTAAAATAGACGAGACCACACTTTGTAGTCCAGTCAAAAAACCCTCTACCTACACCCCGCTCTGCGGGGGAAGGGTGGGGGGTTTTTTTGTTGTCAGGACCACAGATTTTCACAGATAAACCACAGATGAACGCAGATAAAAACACAGATGAATCACATATAAGAGTATAGATATTTTTTTGTCAGATTTATTTTTGACAAAATCTGTTGCAATTTAAAGTAAAAATGTTATATAATTTATGATATTTATGAAATAAGAATTAAAAATGGAAGCAAATTTTGTTTTTATTGATACTCAAAATGTAAATTTAGCAATTAAAGATCAATGACGAAATCTTGATTGGAAAAAATTTCGTATATATTTAAAAGATAAGTATAGGGCAAAAAAGGTGTACTTATTTATATGATATATTCCATGAAACCAATCAATGTATAGTTTTTTTCAAGATATATGATATCATCTTGTTTTTAAACCAGTTATGGAATTAAAATCTTGAAAAACAAAATGAAATGTAGATGCAGAATTAGTTCTTCAAGCAATGATAGATTATAAAAGATATAATAAAGCTGTGTTGGTTACTTGAGATTGAGATTTTGCATGTTTAGTAAAGCACTTACAAAAAGAAAATAAATTTCTCAAACTTATTGTTCCAAATCATAAAAAGTATTCAATATTTTTAAAGCAATCTGCATGATGAAAAATAGATAGTATAACAAACTTAAAAAATAAATTAAAATTTTCAAAACAAAAAAAGGGCCCACCAATTAAGCACTAACACTTAATCTAATGGACATCCCCATCGTGATAACAATATCAGTATAATCAAAAAAAATAAAATTGCAAATCAAAATGAAAATAATTTTATCGCTTTGTGGTTCAGTCACCTAGGAAACTCCGGTCCCAACGACCTCGGGTTTTTCTATTTTCTTATTGCGCAATTTTGGACATATTGTCATGCTATTTGACACATCTCTTTTAATTCTTGATCAGAAAAGGGCTCTCCTCCAAAATTTGGATCTAGAGTATTTCCTCAGACATAATTTTGTAGATAGAAATTTTTTGCTCCCGAAATATATTTAGCCATTTGTTCTATATCATCTATGGTATGCATTCATTTTACTACTGTTGTTCTGTATTCATAGTCTACATCACCTTCCAACAGAAACTTCAATAATTCATTGTAATTATCAAAAAAATCTTGGTTTTGTCTGGATCATACAGCTTCCTCATACTTATTGATTACGTGTTTTATATCTATAGCCACATAATCCAATATACCATCATTTACCATTTTTTTTACAATATTACAATCACGACCATTTGTATCTAGTTTTACCAAAAATCAAATCTCTTTTACTTTTTTGGCAAAATCGTACAAATCGTTTTGTAGTGTTGGTTCTCATCCACAAATACTTACTCCATCTAATTTACCTTTTCTAGTTTTCAAAAAATTAAATACAGCCTGATCTGGTATCAAATCATTTTGTATCAATTTCATTTGATCGGGTAACACTGATTCTGGATTGTGACAAAAAGGACAACGAAAATTACATCCCATTGTGAATATCACACAAGAAATTTTGCCAGGATAGTCTATTGTTGTACTTTTTTGTATACCAGATATTTTCATCTTAAATTTCTGATTAAAATTTAAGTCTGAACTTACTACCAATAAGATCAGACTTTTTATTTATTTTATAGTCCCCGTGCTGCGCCCCGCTACTGCGGGGTAAGGGGGAAGGTCCCGCTTGCGGGAAGGGGGTTGAATATGAACCCCATCTAGTTTCACATGCAACTTCCCCTTACAGGGGAAGAATTTTTTTAGGAATTGTCCCTTGCCTGCGTTAGTAAGGACCATCTAGTTTGACATGCAATACCGCAATACTGCGTGTTCAGAATGACATTAGTAATTCAGATTAACTTTTATTCATCACAATCATCACCACAATCACCACAACAACCTCCACCATTTACTACAGTCGCCATAGGCTTAGCAGCACCTTCTATCAAGTTTATGTTTGTACTAAACTCCATGCTTCCACAAGAGCTTCCATATTGCATCACAAAATCGTGATTAGCAGCTTTCATTTTGTTGAAATATTTTCTGCTATAAAATTCTGATTTTTTACCTACATTGTATCTGTAAGTTGGAGATAAGTATCCCATTACTCTAGTGTAAACTAGGCATTTAGTTCTGTTTGATTCATTCATGATTGTAATATAATTAATTTGATAAAAGGGTTTTTTGATAATTGATAATTGATAGTTGATAATTGATAATTGATAGTTGATAATTGATAGTTGATAGTTGATAATTGATGTGCAATTATCCATTATCCATTTTCAATTATCAATTAGTTTAATCCATTTTCAATTATCAATTAGTTTAATCTGTTCTTCCATCTCTTCTAATTTTATCCAATTTTTCTGGATCACTTGTATATTTTTTTCTAGTGTCCATATCAAATTTTTCTCCAGTATATCATATTTCTTGATCACACATAGGACAATAGTCATGTTCTCCAGGTATATATCAGTGTTTTGGACAGATAGAGAATGTTGGAGATATAGATATATAAGGCATTTGATAGTTTGATATAGCTTTTTTTACCAATGCCTTGCAGGCATCTGAAGTCATTCTTTCTCACATATACAGGTGTAATACAGTTCAACCAGTATATTTACACTGTAAATCATCTTGTAAGTCCATAGCTTCAAATACATCATCAGTATATCATACTGGCAATTGAGAAGAATTTGTATAGTAAGGAGCCTCATCTGTACCAGCTTGTATAATTCATTTCAATTGTTTTTGATCTTCTTTTGCAAATCTGTATGTAGTTCATTCAGCAGGAGTAGCTTCCAAGTTGTATAAATTTCCAGTTTCTTCTTGATAATCTACCAACACATCTCTCATAAAATCCAATATTTCTTTTGATAATTTCATACCATTTGGAGTAGTTACATCATCTTCACCGTTTGTAAAGTTTAGTATCGCTTCATTTAATCCGTTTATTCCTATAGTAGAGAAATGATTTCTAAATGTAGCCAAATACCTTTTTGTATAAGGGAACAATCCCGCATTCAACCATTTTGTCATCTCTTTTCTTTTGATTTCCAATGATGTCCTAGCTAAATTCATCAGATGTAATAATTGATTTTTTAGTCCATCCATATTTCATTTAAAGTTATATCACAATCTTGCTGCATTTATTGTTATTACTCAAATACTTCATGTCATCTCTGCAGAACCAAACAATCATCCTCATCTTTTTTCCAACTGTTTCAAATCTAATTGCAACCTGCAACACATACTCCTAACTGCATCAGGGCTGTATGCTCATTCTTTTCTTTTGTCGGTGATTCTACCATTTCCATCTTTTTCAAATTGAGACCCTATAAAATTTTGAAAATATGGTATTCAGTATTTAGCTGTCATTTCAAACATATCATTTACTAGTGGATCATCCCGAGGGAAGTTTTCTACTATATTGTATGTAGGTATTGGAAACGTAAATACAGATCAAGCGTTGTCTCATTCTGTATATACTTCTATCAATACTTTATTTATCATCATCATTTCGTCTTGTAGTTCTCCAAACTTTTTTTTGTAAGGACCAGTTTCCAATCATCACAACATCAATGATTTTTCTTTTAGATCTGGTGGACATACCCAATCCAAAGTAATATTTGTAAACGGAGTTTGAGTTCCCCATCTACTTGGCACATTTAGACCAAATATAAAGTTTTGCATTTGCTGTTTTACATATTTATACACTTTCTTGTATATGTATTCTTTTCTTTTTTCCTCTGATTCAAATTTCGCTCAAACTTCATTTAATTCTTTTTCTTGTTCTTCTCGTCTTTTGTGTACAAATGGCGCTAAATATGTATCAAATGAACTAAACGCCTGAGCTCCAGCCCATTCATTTTGCAATGTTCACAAAAAGTTGATCATTTGATTTACCGCTGCTTGTAGATTTTTTGGAGGCGCAGATTGTAATTTTCATTCTACTCCATTAAATCACTCTTCCAATAGTGCTCTCAAACTCCATCCAGCACAATAAGGAGTAAACATACCCAAATCATGTATGTGATAGTCAGCATTTCTGTGTGCATTTCATATTTCTTCTGGATATATATGTGATAGTCGGTAATTGGCAGTAATTTTTTCACTATTTTTCAATATCAATCATCCGATAGAATATCATATGTTTGCATTTTCATTTATTCTCCAATCTAAATTATCCAAATATTCTTGCATTGTCTTACCAACTTCCACTACTACATTTCTAGCAGTTCTACTTTGTGCTCTTTTTTCACGGTACTTGATATAGGCTCTAGCTACGGTGTCGTGTCATTGTTTTATCAAAGTCTCTTCTACAGCGTCTTGTATTGTTTCCACATCAGGAATATTTTTACCAGATTTTTTTTCTACGGCAGCCACAACAGCATCAGAAATGTCAGTTATTTTGGAGAAATCAGCCCCTCAAACAGCTTCAATGGCCAACTTTATCGCTTTTTCAATTTTTGAAATACTAAAATCTACTATAGCTCAGTTTCTTTTTCTTACTTTAAATATTGCCATCTGTCTTATAAAATTATTGTTAAAAAAAATCCAATTTATACGATTTTCACAAACAATTAACCAAAATTTTACATTTTTTCTACTTTATAAGCTACAAAATCCAGATTTTTCTACATATTTTCAATATTATATTAACACAAGATATTGTGTTTTTTGTTCATCGCTAAATACTATATATAGTGTTCAGACATAAATTCAACGGAAAAAACTCAAAATTTTTTTATACTCTGATATCTTTTAGTTAGCAGGAAAATAAAAAATTTTTATTAAAATACAAGTTTAAAAGGCATCGTAACTTTAAGTTCACCAAAACTTGATTTTTATAAAAAAATTAATATATACTAAATATATACAATATTAATACATTATAATAATATTGTATATACATTGTATTTACTAAAAACATCATAACATGGATTATCAATCATTTCAAAATTTTATGAAAAAATATGACTTTGATCAAAATGATCTAAATTTTTTAAATGAAATTATGAAGTCTTGTACTATACCTACCAAAATCCAAAAACCAAAAAAGAAATTATATAGTCTTAGGCTAGATGAGTATGATATGCAAAAATTAAAACAAATCGCCAAAGAACAAGGACTCCCCTACCAAACCCTCATTTCTTCTATAATACATAAATACGTTTCTTAATTGATAATTGATAGTTGATAATTGATAGTTGATAATTGATAATTGATAGTTGATAGTTGATAGTTGATAATTGATAGTTGATGTGCAATTATCCATTATCCATTTTCAATTATCAATTAGTTTAATCCATTTTCAATTAGTTAATGAATTGTCTTGATTTTCAAAAAGAATAAAATAAATATAAATTATATTTAACTAAACATCAAAAATATGCATCTTGAAACGATAACAACAAAAACTACAATCACCACAGCATAATGGTAGGAGTTTTTTGTTTGTTTCGCATTTGAAAAACTCCTAATAGAATAGGAGATTTTTATTTATAAATTAATATTTAAAATGGAATTAGATTTACTCAAAAAAAGACATTCACTTGCCCACTTATTGGCGCAAGCAGTACAAAGAGAACAACAACGAAATGTAGAAGTGGGTATATGACCTGCTATCGACAACGGACTATATTATGATTTTTTATTTGACGCTACCAGTCAATTAAAAGAAGATGATTTGCCAAAAATCCAAAACCAGATGGAAAAAATTGTCAAAGAATGACAAGATTTTATACTTTTGGAAATGACAGATGCTGATTCCAAAGAACTGATTACTAAAATCATGAAACAAAAGTACAAAGAAGAAATGAGATCTGAATTTGTACAAGAATGAGAAAATATCACATTTTATGTAAATACTATTGTAGCGGCAGCCAAAGACAATGTTTTAAAATGAATCAATGAAAACTATTTAAAATATTATCAAGAAATTACACAATATTTGCAAAAAAAATACCCTGGAAAGTTCGACAACAAGTTCGTTACATTTTTGGATATGTGTGAGTGACCGCATGTAGAGTCTACAAAAGAAATCGATCCAAAATCTTTCAAAGTAGAAAAATTGGCTGGAGCTTATTGGAGATGAGACGAAAAAAATGTCATGATGACTAGAATATATGTACGAGCTTTTGAGACAAAAGATCAGTTGAAAGAATATTCTTCTATGATAGAAGAGGCTAGAAAAAGAGACCATAGGATTCTTTGAAAAAAATTATGACTTTATAACATAGACCAAGATGTTGGTTCGTGATTAGTTCTTCGAAAACCAAAATGAGCATTTATAGTAAATCAAATCAAAAGACGATTTGAAGATGAGCAATTAAAAGCTGGATATGTGCCAGTGATCACTCCACATATATGAAAGAAAAAACTTCGAGAACAATCTGGTCATCGAGGATTTTACAACGAATGAATGTTCCCTCCTATTGAATTAGGACATTCTTTGTGAGAACGACAAGATAATAGAAAGCCAAAAGAATCAGAAATATATCTTCTAAAACCTATGAACTGTCCATCTCATGTAAAAATTTACAAAGACGATATTCATTCGTATAGAGAACTTCCGTTGAGATATTACGAATTTGGTACAGTTTATAGATATGAAAAACAATGAGAACTTTGATGACTTACTCGTGTGAGATGATTTACACAAGATGACGCACATATCATAGTATCCAAAGATTGATTAAAAGAGGAGTTTGGTAAAGTAGTAGACTTTGCATTTAAAGTTCTTCATCATTTTGATTTCAAAGAAATCAAGGTCTTTGCTTCTTTTTCAGATCCAAATTCTGATAAATATGTTTGAGATAAATCTATGCGAAAACAAGCAGAAGATACTATTAGACAAATTTTAAAAGAAAAAAACATAGAACATGAAGAAGAAATTTGAGAAGCAGCGTTTTATGGTCCAAAAATAGACTTCAAAGTAAAAGATGTAATTGGTAGATATCGACAACTTTCTACTGTGCAATTTGATTTCAATTTGCCAGAAAGATTTGACATGACATTTACAAACTCCAAATGAGAGCAAGAAAGACCATTTATGATACATAGAGCTTTGCTTGGATCTTTGGAGAGATTTATGTGAGTTCTTATTGAAAACTATGCTGGAGCATTTCCTATGTGGCTTGCACCAGAACAAATTAGAATTATAGCAGTAGCTGATAAATTTGAAACTTATGCTCAAAAATTAAAAGAAGAATTAGTTTCCAAATGATATAGAGCAACAGTAGATTATTCAAGCGACTCATTCTCCAAAAAGATTAGAAATGGAGAAATGGAAAAAATTCCATACCTATTCATCGTATGAGAAAAAGAAGAATCAGACAATACAATTTCTCGAAGATCATACAAGACTAAGGAGCAAGGGACATCAACATTAGCAGAGTTTGTAAAGGAATTAGATTAAAGAATATTTGTTATGTGTAGGGGCGATTAGTAATCGCCCTTACAACAAAGAATATTTTTTGTAGGGAACGCTCCTGCCTTTGCCGGTAGGCAGGCGCGAGCGTTCCTTATTTTATGTGATATTTTTTAAAACCAGTTGTTGGTTATAATATTCAA
Source organism: uncultured Candidatus Peribacteria bacterium (assembly GCA_964609035.1). Classification (GTDB taxonomy): domain Bacteria; phylum Patescibacteriota; class Gracilibacteria; order Absconditabacterales; family Absconditicoccaceae; genus JALOAF01. The sequence goes on along the minus strand of CAZSQL010000022.1, from coordinate 8,186 downwards.
TATTAATTAACATACTATAATCTCTTTTATAATAGAGTTTTTTTGAAAAGTACAAATAAATATCAAAAAAATAGACACATAGTATATTATATAAGACAAAAAATCAAGTAAGAGACATATTAAAAATTAATTCTATGATTTTCATTTTATAAAACAACACCAAGTATTGACATAGACACAAAAATTTATATAATTACAAAAATAAAAGTTAAAAACAAAAAAACAAAAAAACAATAAAATGAAACATTTCTTTATTATTCTAGTCGCCATTTCACTATTATCTTGCAAAAAAGAGATAGATGAAAAATCGTTTGAAGACTTCCAAGAACAAACAGTATTTGCTGGCAACAATTACTGTGGTACTTGTGGAAGACAGACCATACAATATTTTGATGGAAATGTCTTTAAATCTGAAGTTATTTTGGATACTTCACTCATCGTTCCAGATGAAGGAGCTTATCAAAATAAACTCTTGGGTTTTTGTGAAGATGACATGCACCAAAACTCTGTTAGAATTTCTTACCACACAGTGGAGGGAGACTCATTAGAATTTAAGACCTATGTCTACAATTCTGGCGAACGACTTCAAAGTGAGAACAAGTTTATTACAAGAATTTCAAAAGAAAGAATTCTTGAAATGCTTGATCAAGAGATTTCTATTCCTGTTACAATAACAGTATTAGAACAAAACTACATAGTTAAATTTGGAGACATACAAGAGATATATGTAAATAGAACTTGTACATTACCAATAGATGGTCAAAAATATTTAGCCAATCACTACTATGGTGGTAATCCTGTAGCTCCAAAAAATGTCACAATGTGGATCAAATTTGATCCACTTATGAAAGAATAAAATCCAAAAAAACCGATAATTTTGATTGTCGGTTTTTTTATTTGATTATTTTATATTATAATGACAAAATAATTTAATTACCATATATAAATTCAATATTTTATTTTTTACTCACATTTTTTTACTGCCAACATTTTACCATTTATTATAGCATCTGTAATTTTTTTGTGAGCAGACTTCAAAATTCTATTAAAAGTGGCTGCAGAAATTCACATTTTTTTTCATCAGTGTATCATATTCATCCCTTCTAAGTTGATTAATTTCATAGCTTCCAATTCATCACAAAAAATTTCAATTACCTCAGATTTTTGTTCTGATCATTTTGGTCAAAAACATTTTATGTTTGGATCCATACATACAAATCTTTCTTTTTTTGGTCTAGACATTCAGAATAGTTAAAAGTTAAAAGTTAAAGGTTACAAGTTACAAGTTACAAGTTACAGGTTACAAGTTATAAGTTGCAAATTACTGTTTATAAGATAATATGTATTACATTATTAACTACCAACTTCCAATTATTTAAAACATTTCATATAATAGAGTCCAACAATTTGAGTCAATATAGATAGTATTATAATGTGTATAGAATAACTACTCATTAAATTTATTGCTGATGCTGGGAGAATAAGTCATAGAAAACTTAGTCATATAGTAGAACCACACATAAATGCATTTACACCACACATTTGTACTGCTCACACACCAATCACTACTCAGATTATTCCAAGCAATGATTTTTTGTATTGTTTTGCTTTAATTATTTTTTCTTTTGTATTTCTTGTCATACATGTTATTGTAGTTGCAAAAATTATTACAAAAATAATCCCAAGTATGGTGTGCCGACCATAAAACAATGTCTTGTATGTTAGCAGAATTCAAATTACTAAAAACACAATAAATGTGATTGCGCAGGGTATGGTTTTTATCTTTTCCAAAAGTTTTTGCATTTTTTATAATACTTATTATGAAATATATTTCATAAATTAAATATTTAGAAATGTTTTTCAATACAAAAAATGACGAAATATTTCGCCATTTTTATTTGTTTATTATTATTTCTTGTTCTGTTCGTATCGTATTTTAAATTCATCAAACATTTCTTCTTGTGATGCTCATGTTTTTGTTTTAGTTTCTACAGTTTCGTTGCTTTCTATTGATGATTCTATTCTATCTAGTTGTTCAAATAGTTTGTTCCAATGTGACAAAATATCATCGTTTGCTTGTTCTATCGTTTTATCGTTCTCTTGTTTTATAGTTTTATCGTCCTCTTGTTTTATAGTTTTATCGTTTTCTTGTTCTATTGTTCTATCGTCCTCTTGTTCTATTGTTGATTCTACTTCTATATTTTTTTCTCATTTTACTATAAAATTACTAATTCATTCCGCTAATGGTTGATTGAACCATTTCATATAAAGTAGAAAAATTCCAAAGAGAGCAATTCGCACAATACTTGTCCAAAAAATCTTTTTCATAATTTTTTATTAAAATATAAATTAATTTATAAGTCTTTTAAAATCATCTGGCAGCTTAGATTCAAAAGATATATTTTTGCCATCTAAATTTTTAAAACTATATTTACTACAGTGTAGCATTTGTCTATTAATTTTCAACTGTTTATAGGTTTTTCTATTTAAGGCTGGGTTTCAATAAGTTATATCACCAATTATCCCAAATCATTCACTTGCCAAATGTATTCTAATTTGATGCATTCTACCAGTATACAACTTGACTCTAACCAAAGATATTGGTCACAAAATATTATTTTCTATCGTTTTTTCGTTCCAAAATTCTGACTTTGAGTACAAACCATCTTCTGATATTTTCATGTGAGAACTACCAAATTTTTTATCAAATACTTTTTCTAAGTTTTTTTCCACCATCAAAGTTTTTGGCATTTCTCATGACACTATTGTCATATATTCTTTGTGTATTTCTCTATTTCTAATTACTTCATTTAGATATTGAAGTGCTTTAAAATTTTTGGCTCATATTAGGACGCCAGATGTATCTTTGTCCAATCTATATCCAAAACTTGGTTTAAATGTTTCGTCAATTTCTTCTAATCATATAATTTTACAGTATTTTTCTATATAATCGTTCATACACAATTCATTGTATTTGTTTCAAGGGTGGACAACCATTCATGCCGGTTTATCAAACACCAATCGATTATGGTCTTCGTATATTATAAGTTTTTTTATTTCATCAAAAGTTAATTCTTTTATTTTTTTTTCTTTAGGAGATATCAAGACTTTTGGTTTTTTTTCTCACTTATCTATGTTGTTGAATTTTATTTCGTCTCACAACAAAAGCCTATAATCTTCTTTTGCTCTTTTATTGTTTATCAAAATTGTTCATTTTCTAATTCGAGAATAAATGTCACTCAATTTTATGTCTGGATATTGTTTGAAATGTTTTCTTAAATATCTATCAAATCTTTGATTTGCTATATTATAGTCTACTTTTTTTATTCTCAAAATATTATACTTATATATAGGTAAAATTTTTATAAACTTATTAGCTTAATGATAACCATAAACATTTGTCTTGAAATTTCAAAGGAAATAATTAATAATTCCCTCACAATGAATAAATGGCGATCGTAGCTCAGTTGGTAGAGTCCCGCAGGACTGCGGGATGCCTCCGTGTGTCGTCCCGACCAGTCGGGATC
>CAZSQL010000022.1:0-4559 GCA_964609035.1 uncultured Candidatus Peribacteria bacterium | reverse complement strand
CTGCGGGATGCCTCCGTGTGTCGTCCCGACCAGTCGGGATCGACCGCCCCATTAAGTTCATATTATAAATAGACATAAAGATTGTTGAATAAATCATTAAATGGCGATCGTAGCTCAGTTGGTAGAGCAACGGACTGTGACTCCGTGTGTCGCGGGTTCAAACCCCGTCGGTCGCCCCATTATATTGACTGTGACTTTTGTATCATTTCGTAATATTGAATCAAAGTTCCCTTACTTTAAAATCCAATTTTGGATTTTTTTTATTGCCTATGTATATATTAAGTATGTCTAATCAAAAAAATGAAGTAATTTTGCGTTTTGATAATGTATCTTTTGCTTACAATAATTGACAGCATGAGATATTATCAAATGCTGATTTTTTTATTCGTTAAAATACAAAAATCACTATTATGTGACAAAATGGTGCTGGTAAGTCTACTATATTTAAATTAATTACAGGTGAGCTTAAACCTGATTCGTGAAAGATTAACATAGTAAACTGAAATACTATAGCTATTGCCAAACAAGTTATTCCTAGGGAACATATGGATCTTAACATAAGAGAGTTTTTTGAAACAGCATTTGATGAAAAAGACTATCAATTAGACAAAAAAATAGACGAAATATTGAAAGTAGTCAATTTTAATGCACCTACAAACAAAAAGATAAAAGATTTTTCTGGATGACAACAAGCTAGACTTCTTCTTGCTTATGCTTTAATACAACATCCAGATATTTTGTTATTAGATGAGCCTACAAATAATCTTGATAAAGATTGAATTAATGACTTGATATGATTTTTGTTTGATTATGACAAAACTGTTGTGGTAATTAGTCATGATGCAGATTTTTTGAATATGTTTACAGATGGGGTATTGTATTTAAATAAACAAAAATTGAATGTGGAGCAGTATTGGTGAGATTATTATGATGTAGTAGAACAGATTGCCGCACAAATAGAAAAAGAACAAATGCAAAATGCTAGAGCCGAGAAAAAGATAGAAGATGCAAAAGACAAAATAAATTTTTTTTCAAATAAGTGATGAAAAATGCGCAAACTAGCCAGTAAGATGAGGGATGAAGTCGCAGAAGCAGAAGAGAATAGAGTTGAAGTCAGAAAAGATGACAAAACAATTTGAAATTTTCAAATTCCTTTTGAAAATTATGTTTGACCTATAGTTACTGTTTCTCAGGTTTGATTGATGAACACTCAACATGTTGTAGAAATGTGTAAATTGCCTTTGGTTTTAAAAAAGTGAGATAGATGTATTTTTGTCGGTCCAAATGGGATATGAAAATCAACTCTCTTAAAAAGACTTATGATGATACATCAATACAAAGAGTGAATTATGAAAGAATTTAATATAAAGATAGAGAAAAACAAAGAAGATTTGTTTATTAAGGAGCCAGACACTTCACATCCACAAGAAAAAGAAGCGACTATTCACAATAATGTAAGAGTTGGATACTATAGTCAGGATTTTGCTGCATTGGATCCAAATATGATTGTCCGAGATTCTTTGTTAGATGCGTCTGTTTGACACACAGATCAAGATATTTATCGCGTTGCAGCCCAATTTTTGCTTACATGAAATTTATTAAAAAGTCATATATGATCTTTGTCTGAATGACAAAAATGACTGTTGTGTTATGCTCAATTTGTATTAAAAAAACCTCATTTACTTATTTTAGATGAACCTACAAATCATATTAATTTTCGCCATTTACCAGTCATCGCAAAAGCTTTAAACGATTACCCATGAGCAATAATTATGGTAAGTCATGATCAGTGATTTGTTGATCAGTTAAAAAATTTACAGACAGTAGACTTGGGGATATTACTTAAATAATTATATCACACATAGCAAAAGATTTTGATAGATTGTGTAATATAGTATGTATGTCTAAAATATTTAGTGTGATGGTTTTACAAACAAATTTCTAATCACTAACTACTATATATTTATGTTTCAACTCATAAACAAACTATTGACATTTATGTATAAATACTTATACTAAAAAAAGTAATAAACTTAAAAAAAACAAATTATGAAAAATTTATCGCACACATTAAATGTTGAAAAAATCAACAACCAAAACTTTTTTGTAAAAACTAGGTTTCAATCAATAGTTTTTGCATCATTGAGCATTATTGTATTCGTTTTTGGATACAGGATTGGCTTCAATGAAGCTGTAGGTTTTTTTACCATGCTAATCTCTTTGGTTGGTTTGGTTTTGTCTTTTGCTCTATTTCTACATGCATATATTATTGTAAAAAGGAGCTAAAAATAAGATTTTTTTACAAAAAATACCGAAATTTGTTTCGGTTTTTTTTAAATTTTAATTTAAAGTATAATTTTTTTTGACTATTTCTGTCTAAAAAAGTCAAAAAAGTTTTCAACATTTTATTCACAAAGGCCCCTTTTTGACTAGATAGTTCTATTAAGACCTACAAAAAAGATTTTGTAAAAAAAGTCAAAAAATCTCTTGCAATAGTAGTACTTTTTATTATAAAGTTACCCGCAACACTTTTTTCGGTGTTTTTTTTAACAGAAAAAACTCGGAGGTGATTGAGGGTATTTAACACAATAGTATAATATATTACGTTTATTCGAATTGCGAAATAATTTATTATTTTGTAAATTGCAACAAATCTTTTTAAGAGCAAAGAATGGATGCCTTGGGTAAAAAAGAGGATGAAGGACATGTTTGGCTGTGATAAGCTCTGGTGAGGTGCCAAAGACCGCTTGGAACCAGAGATTTCCGAATGGGGAAACCTTTCCACTATAAGTGGAAGTAAAATACCAAGACCCTGTGAATTGAAATATCTTAGTAACAGGAGGAAAAGAAATCGTAAGAGATTCCCTTAGTAGTGACGAGCGAACGGGGAGTAGTCCAAACCAAATCAGTGTAAGGTTCTAGCCGTTGCTGATTTAGGGGTTGTGGGGTTAGTTAGGAGACAACTAGAATTGTCTCAAAGTGATTATATTTATTTAAGAGAAGTGATTGGGAAGTCACACCACAGAGGGTTATAGTCCCGTATTTGAAAAATAAATATACCTTAAATTGATTCCCAAGTAGCGTCAGACACGAGAAATCTGGCGTGAATCCGGGCCGACCACGGTCCAAGACTAAATACTTTTTTACACCGATAGCGCATAGTACCGTGAGGGAACGGTGAAAAGAACCCCAGGAAGGGGAGTGAAATAGATCCTGAAATTCTTTGCTTACAATTGAGTGGGAGCCGCAAGGTGACCACGTACCTATTGACGAATGGGCTAGCGAGTTATTAATACTAGCAAGGTTAAGACAGTTATAGTCGGAGCCGTAGGGAAACCGAGTCTGAAAAGGGCGATTTAGTTAGTGTTGATAGACCCGAAGCGATATGAGCTAGGCATGGGCAGGCTGAAGGTATACGAAAGTATACTGGAGGGCCGAACGGGTTGGTGCTGCAAAACCTTCCGATGACCTGTGTCTAGGAGTGAAAAGCTCATCGAATATCGCGATAGCTGGTTCTCTCCGAAATGCATTTAGGTGCAGCCTGTAAATTAGGTCCCATAGAGGTAGAGCTCTGATAAGGCTAGGGGTGTCGAGAGACATTACCAAACCTTGTTAAACTTCGAATGCTATGGAGAATTTTACAGAGTGAGACTGCGGGAGCAAGTTTCGTAGTCAAAAGGATAACAGTCCAGATTTCTGATTAAGGTCCCTAAAGTGTAGTTAAGTGGAAAAGGAGGTGTCTTTACTAAGACATTCAGGAGGTTTGCTTAGAAGCAGCAATCCTTTAAAGAAAGCGTAACAGCTCACTGAACAAGTGAAGGTGCGCCGAAGATGTAACGGGGCTAAACTACATACCGAAATCGAAAGCCATATTTATATGGCGGTAGGAGAGTGTTCTATATGGGATGAAGCATAACTGTGAGGTTGTGTGGACTTTATAGAAGTAAGAATGCTAGCATGAGTAACGACGCCGAGCGAAAATCTCGGCCGCCGAAACCCTAAGGATTCCTACGCAACGTTTATCGTCGTAGGGTTAGTCGAGACCTAAGGCTTTACTAGAAATAGTATGTCGATGGATGGCAGGTTAATATTCCTGCACCTATTTATACAGTGATGTGGCAACACATCGGGACGTGTGAGAGCTCACTAAGGATGTGAGTCGAGATTATTAGATGACTCCGATTTGTCGGAGGACATGTGTAGGAAAATCCGCATGTGTTTAAAGTCCAGTTTGATCGGAAATGATTCTCTCGGGATGATTGATTCTCATAGTTCTGGTGTCAAGAAAACCCACTAAACTTATGTATAAGTAGCTCGTACCCAGATCAGACACTTGTAGGGAGGTAGAGAATACCAAGGCGATTGGGTTAACTAATGGATAAGGAACTTGGCAAATTAGCGGGCGTACTTTCGAAATAAGCCCTGCCTGCAGCAATGTAGGCCGCAGCGAATGACGTGGGGGGGACTGTTTATCACAAACACAGCTCTCTGCTAACATGTGAATGGATGTATAGAGGGTGATGCCTGTCCAATGCCAGAATGTTATGCTCTCTTGTGCA
>CAZSQL010000021.1:0-16827 GCA_964609035.1 uncultured Candidatus Peribacteria bacterium | reverse complement strand
GATATGTTTGAATCTTCATCATTTTCAAATAAATTATAAAAAACAATAGATCATGTATTGTGTCATAATTTGGGAACTAGTTTAATTTTTGCTACAAATATGTTTGAACCAGAAACAAAGTTACCAAAAGAGTTCTGATAAACATTTATATAATAATATACCTTTCAACTATTGGATCATTTTGTACTAACTCAAGTTCAAACATAATTTAAATGGTCAAAAACACCTTGATTTTGTACAGAAATAAAATCAAATCAATTTAAAAAGAATTTTATATCAGATGCCAAAACATTATTTCCACTAGTGTCAATTTTTATGAAAAAATCATAACTAGATTGACAAGCTAAAGTCTGATTGTTAGGACTTATAGATATTTCTGCAGAATACAAAAAATTAATTCAAAAAAGTAGTGAAATAAAAAAACACAAAATATACTGATTTACAAAAGTTCTCATATACTAATTATAATCTTAAATATCACATTATTTGTTTGCTGACTTATTTTTTTATTTGTTTTTTATCATCTTTTTTTCTAAAGAACACAAACAATATAATTACAGCCAATGTTATTATAATTATATAATTAATGTTATTTATCAACATTTTTCAAATTCTTTTGAAAAAAGGCATCTGATGGATAAAAAATGTTTCCTTATCTTGAGTTTTCAAAATAACTGGATCATCTTCTGAAATAATTATAGGAGAATTGTATTCTGGACATTCTCATGCAACTATATTATATCTTGATCATATAGCCTCCTTCAATGCATCATATATTTTTCAATCAATAGTGTAGTTTATATTACTATCATCAGCAGAAAACTCTGGTATAGCATAAAACTCTATATCAAAAGAATTAACTCCCAACAAAGGAATTACACTAAGTGTTGCTAATTTTCACTTTCATTTAAATCAATCTTTTTTTGCTGTAGTTCACATAAAAGATATAGTCTGTTGTCATTTTCTATCACCATGCCAAGCTTTACCTCTTACAAAAGAAGTATAAGCAGGGAAAATTCATCCTACAGTATCTAATTCGTTAAGAGCAAATACTGTATCATCTATATAAAAACTGACACCTACAGTGTTGGTTTCTACTCACTCTGTATCTATCATAATATCTATATTGTTTGAACACTGAGAAATTAAGTCTCCCCCAGATGGTTCCAACCATATTTTAGCTCAAAAACCAAAAGATAGCGAAACAAACAAAGCAAAAATAGACAATAAAACTTTTGATAAATTTTTCATTTTGTTTTAATTTTATACAATTAAATATTTTTTGTTACAAATCTATAAATTGATCCATCATGATAATATACTGGCTATCAAGCCATCAAATAAATCAACGATTAAGGAACGCTTGAAGTATCATAGATTGTTCCATAGAAGATATCACATTATTTAAATCAAAGTCATATCGTATAGGACTATTAAATGCTCCAATAGTCAAATTATCATTTATCAAAGCAAAATCAGCAGTAATAATACTATCGTAGTCTCAAGTACCATTTACAGATATATCTCACACTTTCAAATAATGCTCTATAGTTCAAGCATTATTGTATTTATAAACAAAATCTGAATTAAATGTGTTCGCATAATCTCCAGAGAAGAAGTTTAGTTCTGTGATATCATCTGTCCATATTCCTGTAAATCCAGCAGACAAAGTACCAGATCATTTAAATACTACCAAATATTCGGCACCACTAGCAGGAGTCATAATCGACACTATACCAGTACCATATTTATTAGTAGTTATTTTTGGATTAATTCAAGGATTTTTCGCAGAGTTATAATTTTGTGTCCATTCAGTCCCACTCTTCACCCAGAACCAGAACTCTCAAGATAAAATAGCATATCAAGTAACACTTTCTGTAGGCTCAGGACGGAATGCAGGCCTAACTGTTATTACCAAGTCTTTATGTAGTCCTATTCCTGTGACTTCAACTTCTATACAAGATTCATTACCTGCTCTATCCTCAACACACATTTGTCATTCCCAATCTTGTGCAAAAGTAATAGCATGTATCATCTTATATTCTGATCCAGAACCATCTATATACCATTGTCAAGTATGAACTGTAGAACCATATCAATTTTGGAAAATACTAGGCTCTATGTCACCACTAAACTTAGTTACGATATATTCATCATCTCATATTAAATTATTTGTGAAACTAGTCGCTAAAACTCAAGTATTGTATCCACTCAACGTCAAAGTAGCACTTTGATTTGCAGCAGTAGCAGATATATATCCAGTCAAATCTGGAGCTATATTATCTATCCAGTATACTTCATGAGAAACATTTAAATTAGCTCAAGTTCTATTTGTGATATTAAATGACACGCTTCATGAAGTATTTATCTCTTGATCTAAATCTCCAGTAATAGTTCTTACGTATTTTCTAGTTCATCATCCATTTGAAACAACACCTGTAGACCAAAAATCAAATTGATCTCAATTATTTACAGATCATCCTGTCACATATCCATTTCGATTACCAGTAAACCATCATCATTCTATTCGTCATGTCATGACAAATTGATCACTTGATGTCAACCTAGTCCAATTGACATCTCCCGTATAATTTCAAGCAACTGGGCAACCAAAGACATTCAATGTAGTTCCTGTAAATTCACAAACAGAATAAAACACTCTACCAGTCAAAAGTCTATTTACATATATTGTCATTTTTTGATTTCCATTGTCTGGAACTGTCTCATAATTAGCAGTAAGTTCCGTTGGAAAGCTAACATTATCAAACAGATTTACTACAGAACCAGAAACAATCAAAGTAGATCCAGTAAATGTTTGTGAAGACACAGATAAAATATTTGATTGTGGATCACTATATCCACCATAATTTATCAACAATTGATTTCCTGTACTAGCACAATAAAGAGCAACTGCATTGGGCTCTCAAGCAACTCCTGTAAAGTAGAAATTTGGTCATGTTTGCTTAATTTGAGCAAACCAATGTGGATACCAGTGATTAGAATTTAAATAATCTGTACCACTAGCCATAGCTGCAGTTCTTTGCGCTTGTGCACCAGTCAAACTAGTTCCCCAAAACACATATACAGGATCTGTACATCCAGGAGATTCCGTACAACTAGGAGCTACATTTATTGTATAAGTGATAACTCCAGTAATACCATATATATTAGTGGCTAATATACTAAAAGTAAAATTAGTAGCTAAATAATCATCCATAGGAGATCATCCATTACTCACATAAGGAGTACCTGTAATAGAAGAACCAGATCCATCATAAACAAAAGTAAGTCATGTCATAGTTACTACAGTCGCTCATCAAACATTTCAGTTTTCAGCTGTAAGTACAAGCGATTGATTACCAGTCAAGTTCTGACTTCAACTAATATATGCAAAATCAGCTATCAATGCTTGATGTGAAGGATAATAACTTCAATAATTATATCATGGATCGGTCCCATCAACCGTATCAATATTCTTAATATTATCTATAATATTTATTTGATCAATTAGTGATCTTGTTTGAGCTGTTTTAGCCAAACTTCAAGTAGGTTTAGGAGCATTTGGCCAAGTAGGCGTTCTAAATATATAGTTTTGAATTGTTTTGTTACCTACAAAATCAGTGGCTTCAAAACGAACTGTAAAATGCATACCAGTAGTAGGAGTTAATTTACTCATAAAATCTACAAATCAAGTATAATTTTCTCTATCAATAGGTCCCGCATATCAAAACTTGCTTATGTCATTTCAACTATAAACATAAGATCTAATTGTTCATGCTTGCCAAGAATTAGATTTCATAAGACTTGATTCTTGTCATGTAACTATTATTAAGAAAGTTCCAGAATTAATACCAGCATAAGTATCTGTTCCAGTAAATCTCAATTGAGAATTATTCACAGGTATATTATATACTGTATTTGAATTAATTAAGTTAGCACTATCTGTAGACATAAACAATAAAGGATTATCACTAAAAGAATTAAAACTATATCATGTTGTCCCTGTAATTCTATTTGGTCCACGATAAGATTCAACATTAGATTCTTGTGATATTATCATGCTATTTGAATAATCATATGCATCCCAAGAAACACTTGCTACTGTTTCTCTTTTGAGATCAATATCTCATTCTGAAACACTTCAAAATCAACATTGTTGTTTTGCTAATGTCCTAATTGTGCCAGAGGTAATATTTACACTATATCATAATTGATTTCTATTCCAAGATAATTGTCCAAGACCAACAAGTCCAAGATTTGATCAAGTAACCACAACTGTACAATATAGACCAGCATCTCCAAAGTTAGTCTTATCTACTCCAGTAAAACTCACTGTAACTCTAATAGTATCAGGATTAATTCATCGTTGATTACTCAAAGAATTATCTGAAGAATATACAAAACTAGAGTCAAGAGTAGTAAATCCAGATAACATTGCTGTTCAGCCATCATACCAATATCTTTGTGCAAATGACATATTCGGGTAACTACTAATATCTGGTTCCTTTATACCAGCAATAAAAATACCATTATCAAGAGTTATATGATTTTGAAATGAGGACGTATTACGTTCTCATGGGAGGAAATTTGAAATATTTGAACGACCAACAAGAGTTTCAGAAGCAGTTGTTACAGGTCTACCTGCATTGTTTTGAGCTGATTTACCATGAAAAGCAGGGACTCTGGCCAATGCTCCATTAGCTGGATTTGTACTTCAACCAATTCAATTAATAGGAGTAACATCATTTGTTGCTATATATGCATCAGGTACACAAGGCTGAGCATAGTAAACTATAGAAACTGAATATCAAGAATCAGCCAAATCTCTAAATTGATTATTTCAAGCATGAACCAAAAACGTTGATTTTTGATCAGTTGGATTATCATATATATAATGACCAGAAATTGTAACAGTATCAGTAGATCATGTATTTAAAACCAAAACCCTACCTACTGTAAATGTTTTAGGTATAAATTGCGAATTACTTCATTCTAAATGAATAGGGAATTTTATCAAATAACGAGAATTCCAAAATTCTAATCAAGCCTCTCATTTATCCTCCCAACCATAACCAGGAATTAAATTTAAATAATCATAAAATAAGTTTGTATTGATATTATCATACCACAAAACTTGCCTAGCTAAACCTATATCTTGTGTTGTATCGGTCCAATGATTTAAATAAAAGTATCAAGAACAAAAAGCAACACCAGTAAAATATTCTTTTTCATAAATATTAGATCAAGTTCATACTATATAATGATTACTTCAATTATAATATTGCCTAGATACTCATATCTTATATTCTTGAGCCTCTGCATTAATGGGAAAAAAACCATAGACTAATACAGCCAACAGGATCAAGTAAAGAAATTTAAACTTTTGGAATCAATACATTTTTGTATTAAAATTAAGTAAAACACTTTTTTATTTTTTATTAAAACTTTTTTATTATCTTAAAACCAAAACTCACTCAACTAATTCAAATTCTCAATCCATCACAACAAGTTCTGTATGTTGATAATTATTATAAGAAGCCGATTGTCATCAAGCTAAGGACACTTGAAAACCAATATTTATAGGAGCTCATAAACTACCAGCACCATTACAAGCTATGTAATTTTCACTTACACCTGTATATATGATTTGATTTCCACTAGCAATAACATACAAAGTCTGACCAAGAAATGGATGAACTCAAGTAGCAACTACAGGCACAACACCATTTCAATCATTATAATCATAAGTAAAATATAATCTCGCATTACAACGATCCAAATACTGACAACTTAAATTTTCCATATCTCTAACAAATGAAACCGTAGTTTTATTGGCAGTAGGTTTTTTTAGATCATCTGCTTCCAATGTTATTGTATATCTACTTTCTCTACCAGAAACTGGTCCAGATCATCATCGACTTTGTCGATCGAAATATATATCATGATTTGTAAGTTGTACTAAATAATTCAAAGCATTATTCCAATTATCACCTCTCAAAAAATCCACAAAACTTAAAGATACACCAGTAAACACATAAGTATAATCTGTTCACCATCTTTTTCATTGTACTGTAACTTTTACTGTTCCACTATCCACTCATGCTCGATTATCTGTCACTTTAAATGCAATATCTGTCTGCTTTATGGTTCATATTTCAGATAAGTTGTCTCATGTAAGATCATATGGATATATTCTATTTTCTCCTGAGTTCACATCTCCACTAAACAATTTAGACATTTGACCAGTCAAATAATTTCATATAGTATCATTTGAAGAACTTAGTTGTTGAACAGCTCACCCAGTAAAATTAGTTGTTTTAGTATGTTCCCAAAAAACAGGAGCCTCATTATTTATATAAGTTACATTTATTGGATTAGAAACACCACTACCTTGCTTATCATTAAAAGTCAAAGTAAGATTGATAGGATGTTCTGGAGCAAAATATCCAGTAAAACTAGAGTTATTTCATGTTTGTGCAAACAATAATTCATAATTTAATTGTTGCCAATTTTGTATTTGTGAAATTAAATTATTGTTCCAATTGTTATAATCAGGATAAACTGTATTTGACCACAAACCAGATCACCATACTTGAGAATAAATACTAGCATTATATAATAAACTAATAGTTTCAACTTGAGTATTGTCTAAACCAATAGTAAGTGTTTGTCCACTAATTGCTCAAACTATACTACCTGTATTTACTCCAGCCCAATCATCTTGTAATTGAACATTAATAGGTAATATTTGAGCACCATTTGGATAATTAGATAGTTGGATTAATGGAGAAAAATATGTCAAAAAGCTCGATAAATGTCATCAGGTCCAGACAAACCTTGGTGCTCTGGCTACTCACCATCCACAAGACACAGGCCATGAATCTTTGTTCACCTTGTCTTTAAATCCTATACTTACATCCAATCTAGTTTCTGGATCATAAGTTCTAGCTAAATCGCTAAATACCAATCTATAATTTCCTGTACTAGTATAATTATTTGTATTACAAACATCAGTAGACCCATTACCAGGATAAGAATTAGATGTATTTCAATTAGATAATGTATCATTTCTACATCCAGTATTATTAAACGAGAAATCTGTTAAGTTTACATTTGAATTATCAGAAATAGTATATATCCTAGAAACAACAGTTCAATTAATAGTTCATGTAACAATAATTTGCAAACTAGAAGTATCTACACCAGCCCAATCATCATGTAAGAAACCAGTAATAGTTCTAATAGCAAAACCTGTTTGATATCGATCAAGATCTAGTACACAAGTAGGAGTGTGTGTATATGATCATGAATTAGTATTATTAAACCAAGGCCTCATACCTTGATTGAAATAATAAACAAACCCCGTACTATTTTTACCAGATCGATAAGAATATCATTTTATATCATTCCAAGTTTGAGTTCCATTAAATCATGGATAACCCATATCTCTATCTTCTACACGACCAGAAATCATCACCAATTGTTCCACACCAAAATCTGGCATATATCCAGTATCTATTTGTCATGTATAATTTTTATCAAACCATCTCCAAGTCTTAGCCCATGGATCCAAAGTAATTCAAGCAGAAGCATTTGTATAAACAACGCTTGTTCATCGATTAGACCAAGATGTTTGAAGAGATTGATTCAACCAACCTGTAGCTACTTTTATTTCCAGTCTAAAAGATCATGTATTTATACCATTTTGATTTGTAATTCATCCACTATAACTAGGATTAGATGCATTAGGTCTAAAATTATTACCAGCTTCAAAATCTGGTGTATCTATCCAACCATTATGACTACTTCATTGATTGCCATTATCCAACAAACCAAAAACCCAAGAAAAATCATTTTTATTTTGTCTATTTATTTGTCTATGAGGAAAATTAATATTATTTAAAGTTGTTTGATTGTTTGGGAAAGTAGGATCTTGAGTGTCAGCAGTAGCTGGAGCTGCTCGAAAATATATATTAAGTCATGAAAGCTGACTATACGGAGATCAATTAACATAAGAAACATGTGGTGGATATGGAATATCAGCAGTATTGTCAGACAAAAACTGTATATAAGCACTTGTCAAATAATTAGGGTTATTATTTACAACACGAATTCTAGCTACTTCTTGATTATTAAATGTAGCATGTGGTGGTGTAGCACTTTTAAATCTTTCAAATCACCAAACATAATATTTATTCTCATTTGTATCGGATCTAAATGCTGGAGCTCAATCATAAGAGTTTCAAACATTATAAGTATATCATCCTATAGAAGTAGGTCAAGCATAAAAAATAACATCTAATTTATTGTTAGGATGTTTCGCTAAGTATCAAGTAGATTGATCCCAAACATCAAATCAATAAGTAACAACAGAATCTGCACTTATTCTTATAGTTGATTCATTTATAGACAAATCCACATTTGTATTTAAAATAGGATAAACATTTGATTTGTCAAATCTTATATTACTTTGTGCAAAACCATATGTTGCAAAAAACAACAAAAACACAAAAGATAAAATAAACAATTTAGCATAAAGCCTCTTTGAAAAGCTAAACATTATCCTATTTTTAAAATATAAATTAGTCATTTTTGTTTTCTTTATTTTTTAAAACTCTGATATTTTTGAACATTCATCTCTTATACATCACTACAAACAATACTACAATAAGTATAACTATAAGACCATAAGACCAGTATTTCAAAAACATTTTTTTATATGGATACATTTTTTCCAAATTGGATATAGCTTTTAAATTTTTATCCAAATGTGCTCTAAAATCATAATTTGGATCCATTTGATTTGTTCCATCTGGAGATGTATGTAAACACTCACCTTGAACAAAATTAAACGTTTTTGACTCAACTTCTTTTAAAACATCTTTAGCATCTCACAATCTAAAAACTTTCATTTTTTCTCTAAAAATTTTACCATCCTTTACTATATCAATCTCTGTATTCTCCACATTTGATTTATTTTTTATAACCAAAGTTGCTACCTTAACTAATCAAGTAAATCAAATATGGTCAAAATCATCATTCCTCAATAAACTCAAAAGAGAATTTTCTATTATAGCAAAATCATCATACTCTTTGACAAAAGAATAAGCTGGCAAATTAAATTTTTCATTAGGATAAAATCAAACAATTTCAATATTTTTCCAATCATAAGAAAGGTTTGTAACAACTCAATATATTTCATCTCATTGTGAGTCTATCATTATATCTATATTATTGGCACAATTTAATATAAGATTTTCTGTCTCTCCAGATAAATATACTTTTGCAGAATCTGCAAAAGATAATCAAACTATAATCACAAAAGATAATATTAAGTTTTTATAAATTCTATTTAACATAATTTTTATTTTTATATATTAAAATGGCATAGTTCATTGTTGAGATGATAGTCAAGACATACGTCATCAAAAAGTATGTCATGTATTACCAAGTCTACCAACAACCATATTATAATCAGTTATTGTTATTTGACCATCAGCATCTAAGTCAAAAGGATGATATTGCATATAATCCCTTCTAGAAGAATTAGACTGTATTTGGCTCCAATCTAACAATGATCAAATTTGCTGATCAACAAAATATGCTCAAGTATAAACTCACAATCAAGTTCAATATCAATTAGAACTTAAAATATTAAATCTAGCCCAAATTAAAATTAAGTTAGCTAAATCTGTTGTTTCAATCATTTGATTTCTATTTATATCGGTTGGATATGTTGCACTATAAAAAGTTGGCGTAATACCATTTAAATCTCAAAAAACAAAACCACTAGGATTGTCTAAACTAAAATCTATTAATCATCATTGAGGATTTAAACTTACTCCAGAAATTAAATATGATAAAGTATGGACTCATTCAGCCAATACCCAATATTGTCAACTAGCAAAATTACCTGTAAAGTCAGACCATCATGTAGTAGAAGTCTTTACTCGACCAGTATATACTAATTCTATACCACCTCATCCACTACCCAACAACCATTCTTTGTCAAATCATCCACTATATATAGCAATTTTCAAAAGCATACCAGACAAACTTGTATCATTTCTATATCATGCTGCTTCCGTATAAGCGATTATACCATAATTAACCTCAATTAAATCATCCATATTTATATCAACAAATATTTCTCCAGTATTACCAGCCCTATCTATCACGGTCACATAACCAGAAAAACTATTTGTAAATACTATATTATGCTCAAGTTTAAATATATTATTTCAACTCCAAACATATCCAGTACTATTTAAATATTGCATATATCAAGTCTCTGTACAAGGATATGACAAATCAGTACAGTTTTGAGTAACAGTATTTGTTCCAGAAAATCATATTACCTTATATTGATCATCCATATCTGTCCAACTTGCATGAAATCAAGATGTAGGATTAGAAACATGTCATTGGAAATTAACTCAACTCAATACATAATTAGTAATTCAAACTCCAGTACTAGAAACATAACCAGTAAAATATCATGTATTTATAGGACTTACCGTATCTATCCAAAACACATCTATATTAAAAGTATTTCAGTAATTATTTCATCATGTCTTATAAGAAAAACCTGTATTTCACAAAATATTGTCAAATCACACAAATCCACTACTTACATTTCCAGTAATCAAAATCTCATAATATTGTTTACTCCAACCAGTCTGACTGATTGCAAAATTTATTGGAGATAAATAAGTATTATTTAATATAGAAACATTTGTTAATTTAATACCTGTACTCAATAAATCTTGAACCAATCAACCAGCTGATGAATAACTATCACTTATTCAAGTCAAATATAGTCTAACACCTTCTTTTGTCCAAATAGTCCAATTATTAGTTCAACTATACAAAGGTCAAGCTATTACACTAGTCCAAACAGCTTTAACTCACGTAGAAGTAGAAACATATCCAGTTTGTCGATATACAGCGCTATCTATATAAGGTCTACTATCACAAGCATTACTTGAACTAAAAGCTTTTTCTAAATTTACAACACTAGCTAAAGCATCTTCATACAAAGTATATGTACCAGTTATAATTCACTCATTTATTCCAGATGAGATATTACTATCATCACCATTCCAACCAGTTATATGGTAAAAATTTAAATATCCAGTATCAAAGTCATTTGCCTTTAAATATAAAGTAGCCACTAATTTATTGCTACCAGTAATTGCTTCTCAAAAACCACCAAGCTGAGAACTATTTATATATAAGTATTGCCAACCAATATTATCTCCAGAATTAGCTACTCCAGTTTGAATATTTGTAGTATCAAAAACTCAAGGAATATAATTAGCATAAGAATTACCAGCAGAAAATGCCGTAGAAACTTCTATATATGGATTGTGTATAGAAAAATATCCAGTCAAAAACATTTTTACATCTATAGATTTTGTAGAAATTCAATCTGTATCCATTTTAATAATATATGGTTGAATACATCACCTATATATAGTAGATGGAGCTTCAATTTTAAGTGTAGCAGCACCAGCAAAAGCTAAAAACAAAGAAAAAAATCAAAAAAACATAAATGTTTTTATTCAAAATTTTCCTCTGATTGATCTATTAAATTTCATCTATAAAACACAAAATATAAAATATGTTCTAAAGGTCTACAAAATCTGATACAGGTAAATATGATTGAGTTGTAATAAATCATCTACGATTAAACGAATCCAAAAGCATTGTTTGTTCTAGTGCATTAATTTTATTGTTTCTATCCAAATCATACCAATCTGGATGTAAAGACCCAAGTGAAACAGTCAAATTCTCTGTCATCAACGCAAAATCTACATCTCTTATAAAATCAAAAGTTCAAACATCATTAGCCAAGTCTCATGCTCTTAAATAGTTTCAAGTAAATCATCACGCAAAATATTTAAAAACATAATCATTTGGTAAATTATCAGCAATATCTCCAGAAAAAAAATTAAACGAACTTATAGAATCATCTCGTATACCAGTATATCATATAGATAAAGTACCAGATCATTTCAAAGCAACTAAGTATTCCAATCAATCAATAGGTGGTATAAATGAAACCGTACCAAATCAATCAGAATTGATATCTATTTTATTATTTAAACTATTTTTGGCAGAATTATATATTTCATTCCAAACTCATCAATCACGAACAAATAACCAAAAATCAGCCTGTGGTATAGCATATCAATCTCAAACTGATCTACGAAAAGCCGGTCTTGCAACAACATTATAATTGGAAACAGAAGAAACAATATTTACATCCAAAAATATTGCCTTACGAGCTGAGGTGTTCAAATACCCATCAGATTCACTTATTATAGGGGAATAAACAACACATCAATGATATACACCACTATATCAAGCAGGAAACAATAAATCCAAAGATCTAGTTATATTTCAATTTGATGCTACAGAAAAAGATTCTAAGTTAGTACTAACATATTGCCCAAATATAAGTTTTTCATTTTCACTTTTACAAACTCTAATTCAAGTAGATCAATGATCGACAATAGCTCCATCTACAAAAGAAAATTTTCAATTGAATGTAGAATCAGATTTATTTTCCAAATATATATTTACATTACCAGTTTCTCATCATGTCAAATTTAATAAAATACTATTAGATGATTCAATACCACTTAAGAAATAGAACTCTGTATATCTTGTATTTACTTCATCAGAAAAAACCACATATCAAAAAATTGATACGCACACAATAAAACTAAATATAAAGCTTTTTCTAATTCAAACCATACTTTATTAGAAAGATTCATATAAAATCTTCTCACACACGCGCTATATTAGTATAATAAAACACATTTCAAGTCTTTTTAATTTAGACAAGAGATGACAACAATATAAAGTAGACATCTTTTTTAAATTTTTAAAACAGTTTATAAAAAAGAAAAAAATACACAGAAAACACAATATGTCCATTTTGTCAAAAACAAAAAATCTACTTTACAAAGTAGATTTTTGTTGTAAAATAGGTGTTTTAAAACACTAGGACTTTACAATAATGTTACAAATTTTTGACGGAACATATATTATTTTCACAATCTCTCAATCCAAATATTTATTTATTTTCTCGTTTTTTTTAGCAATCTCAAAGACTTGATCTTGTGAAATATCGGGAGCTATATCTATAGTTCACCTCACTTTACCATTTACTTGAACAGCTATAGTTACAGTATCTTCTATCAAATATGTCTCATCATGTTTGGGCCAAAGATTTTGATTGAATATACTGGCTTGATTTCACAAAGTTTCCCATAACTCTTCAGACAAATGAGGCGCAAATGGAGCTAGCAAAATCACAAGTTTTGCAAAAGTATCTTGTGATATAATATCTTTTGTAGTTAATTCATTTACCAATATCATCATCTGAGATATAGCTGTATTAAATCCAAAAGTATCTATATCTTCAGTCACTTTTTTGATAGTCTTATGCAATAAATTCAACACTTTCTTATCATCTACAAAATCTTCATCATTTCATCATTTTATCACTTTATCATACAAGTTAACTACTTTATCAAGAAACTTCTTAATCCCCTTAACTCCATTTGTATTCCAATTTACAGCTTGGTCAAAAGGTCACATAAACATTTCGTACATTCTCAAGGTGTCACTACCAAATTCATTTATTATATCATCTGGATTGATCACATTTCATCGCCTTTTGGACATTTTACGCCCATCTTCAGCCATAATCAATCAAACATGTTGATATCTTTTAAACGGTTCATCTACTGACACAATTCACAAATCCTGTAAAAATTTATGCCAAAATCTAGCATATATCATATGTCTTGTAATATGTTCTGCTCATCATACATATATATCTACAGGATGCCAAAATTTTTCTTTTTCACTAGAAACTAATTCTTTGTCATTATGTGGATCCATATATCTCATCCAATACCAAGATGAGCCAGCCCAACCAGGCATAGTGTTTGATTCTCTTTTTGCATCTCATCCACATTTTGGACATTTTACATTTATCCAATCATCTATATCTGCCAAAGGACCTTCTTCAGTACCAGTTGGCTCATAATTTTCTACATCTGGCAATTCCAAAGGCAAATCTTTTTCTTCCAAAGGAACTATTCCACAATTATCACAATGTATCATAGGAATAGGTTCTCATCGATATCTTTGACGAGAAAATACCCAATCTTGAAGTCTATAATTTATTTTTTTTCATCAAATTCATTTTTTTTCAAGCCATTTTTGCATATTTTCTATAGCTTGATCACTAATCATTCAAGTAAATTCTCATGAATCCACAAGAATTCATTTTTCAGTTAAAATTCGTGGATTAGATCAAATACTTCATATAGATTTCCATTCTTCCTGAGATAAATCTTCTATTCACAAAACTCTAATATCTTTATACTCTAACATTTTTAATAAAATCTCTATATTCCCATATACAAGCCATTCATTTGGATTAAATCTAGGTAGAAATTCTATTTTCGAATTAAACATTTTTTCAAATTCTATCTTAAGATCTTCACTACAAACACAAGTCATTCAAGCATTATTGATTTTATTTGTAATACTAGTTTTTATTTTTATTCCATATTTTTTAGCAAATTCAAAATCTCTCTCATCATGAGCTGGTACGGCCATCACCACACCAGTACCATAATTTGCCAATACATAATCTCAAATATATATTGGTACTTTTTCATCATTAAATGGATTTATTGCATAGATACCATCTACGATTACTCATGTTTTTTCTTTTTGTAATTCTGTCCTTTCCAATTGAGTTTTATGTTTAGCTTTGTCTATATATTCTTGTATCTCATCCCAATTTTTTATTTGAATTTCTCCACTTTCCACTTTTAACTTTAAATTTTCTACTAGTTTGTGCTCTGGAGCCATCACCACAAAACTCATACCAAAAACAGTATCAATTCTAGTAGTATAAACTTCTATAACATCATCAACTCTTCACTCTTCACTCTTAACTCTTAACTCAAACTGTGTTCATTCTGATTTCCCTATCCAATTCCTTTGTTGTTCTCTAGCAGAATCAGTCCATTCTGGTAACTTTTCTAATCATTCTAACAATCTTTCTGCATATTTTGTGATTCTAATAACTCGCTGTTTCATTGGTTTTTGTTCTACTTGTGTACCACATCTTTCACAACATCCATTACTATCCAAATCTTCATTGGCCAATACTGTTTTGTCATGAGGACACCAATTTATAGGTTTATAGTCCATATAAGCCAGTCTCTGACTATCCAAAAATTCATTTTTACTTATACCATCAGGAATTATCAATCATCAATTCTCAATTCTCAATTCTAAATTAGATATCGGTTTAGCAGATTTTGTTTCTTCATCAAAATAAGAATTATACAAATCCAAAAAAGTTTTTTGAGTTCGTTTAAAATATTTAGGATCTGCAGTATTTACTTCTCTATCCCAATCATAAGTACAGCCAAACATTTCCAACTGTCTTTTGTACGTAGCAATATTTTGTGCAGCTGCTACCTGTGGTTTCATTTTATTGGCGATAGCATATTGTTCAGTACCCAATCCAAAAGTATCAAATCACATAGGATGCAAAACGCTTTCTCATTGCAACATATGTTTACGAGCTATCACATCAGTAGCAATATATCATTTTGGATGACCAACATGAAGTCAAGCTCAACTTGGATAAGGAAACATATCTAAAATATAAAAACTTTTTTTGTTTTTATCTTCCGTTATCTTATATGTCTTATTTTCATTCCATATTTTCTGCCATTTTCTTCCAATTTCTACAAAATCCATAATTTATTCAATAAAACAGTAAAAGGTTTCAACGGGCTACAACGGGTCTCAAATGTTGCAATAGGTTTCAAACAGACCGGATTTTGTTACCCTTGCAACTTTGCAGCCTTTGAAACTTTGGAGCCTTTAGAAGTTTTGCAACATTATAAAATTATTTTTTTCTCAATTAAAAACAAGGAAAAAAATCAAAAAATATTTTTAAATTTGACACTGAATTCTTCGAAGATAAAATATCTTCGATTGAATGAAGAGTGAAATTTTATGAAGTAAAATTTGACAAAAAATAATCTTTTATTTATAATAAAAATACAAACAAAAAGACAAAAACAAAAACAAACAAATTTCTAATAAAAAGATTCTGTAATGACAGAATCCGGAAAAAATCGGCTAATTAAAGTCGATTTTTTTCTTGAATAATACTTTCACTTGATTAAGATACATAATACATATTTTAAATATATAACCACTAAATTTTGGAACTAAAAGTATATAATTGAGAAAAATTTGAAAGAGAAAAACTGCGATATATAGTTTTTTCTTCTGTATTTATAATAATATTTATATTATCTGCTTTCTACAAAAATATAGTTTGAATTGTTTTGATGTTTTTTTTGTTAGGTGCATATATATATTATGGCATAATAAATATCCAAGAAACTAAAATAAAAATATCTGAAAATGGTTTATTGATATGAGAAAAAATTTTACCTTGGAGTAATCTGATTGGATATTGTATAGAACTAGAACCCAAAAAACAAATAATAAAAAACATAGTTTTTTTGAGTCAAAAATGACACAACATATATACTATAGATGATGATGAAAAAAACATAAAAGAATTTTTGAAAAACATAAATGAAATTTTACCTATGCTTCCAGATTTTCAACAAACATTTCGAGAAAAAGTTTCCAGAAAGATGAAGTTATAAAAATTAGTAACAATGTTTGAAAGTTATCAAGTTAAAAGTTAATTAATCATCTATACTTTTAACTTGATAACTTTATACTTTTAACTTGATAACT
>CAZSQL010000020.1:0-17409 GCA_964609035.1 uncultured Candidatus Peribacteria bacterium | reverse complement strand
AGAACTTTTATGAAAAAGAACATATTAGTTGATAGTTGATAATTGATAATTGATAATTGATAGTTGATAATTGATAGTTGATAGTTGATAGTTGATGTGTAATTATCCATTTTCAATTAGTTTAATCCATTTTCAATTATCAATTACAAAGATATAGTTGAATTTGCTCGCTAAATATTTACAAAAGACAAAAACAATTTTTAATTTTATACTTTTTTACAATGAATCCAAAATTTGCAATTATCAAGAGATCTCCTATATGGTTGTTGGGATCCTTAATTTTATTAGCATTATCTCGATTTTTGTTTTTTAGTAATGCTAGATATTCAGAAGAATTTACATGAGGAGTTAATTTATGAATAGATGATGTTCTAAATATAGAACAAGAAAAGGTGAATTTAGAAAACTATTTAAAAGAAAATAAATATCAAGATATACAGGTGTCTTTAGATATAGAAGACAATATAACTCTTATCAAGATACATACAAAAGTAGACACAGACGAAAAGGTTGCTGATCTATCAAAAGAAATTAAACAATACCTTTTAGATAACTGAGTTATATCTTCTACTGATCAAGTTATTCAGCAAACAATAACTGGTCCTAGTGTTGGTTCTTATATGCAAAAAGCTGCTTTTAGAGCTCTTATTGTTGGTTTGATATTT
Source organism: uncultured Candidatus Peribacteria bacterium (assembly GCA_964609035.1). Classification (GTDB taxonomy): domain Bacteria; phylum Patescibacteriota; class Gracilibacteria; order Absconditabacterales; family Absconditicoccaceae; genus JALOAF01. Next base: position 16,744 of record CAZSQL010000020.1, on the reverse strand, counting down.
ATTGTAATATATATGTTGTTTTCTTTTGCAGCGGTAAGAAACTATATTTCTCCAGCTATATTATGAATTGTTACAGTTGCTACTATGATATTTGATATATCTATACCAGCATGAGCCTACGGTTTTTTGATGTCACTAAATAGTACAGTTCAGATAGATACTATATTTATAATAGCAATATTGACTACAATGTGATATAGTATAAACGACACGATTATAGTTTTTGATAGAATTAGAGAAAATCTACAAAACAAATGAACAGGTAAAGATGTTGTTTATTGACATATATTTGAAAAAAGCATATGGCAAACTATGAAAAGATCTTTATATACATCTTTTTCTACATTAATTGTAGTTATGGCCATGTTTGTCTTTGGTAGTGGAGTAATGCAAAATTTTGCTTTTGTAATAGGTATATGAATCATTGCATGATCTTTTTCTTCTATATTTATAGCAGCACCACTATCTTATATTGCCTTAGGTAGATACAAAAAAGAAAAAAGCAAATTATAAAATATCTCATAATAATATAAAATAGTCGCCGACTCCGACATGTCGGAGTAATAAATACTTTCACATTATCCTTCAATTACTAATAATTGGAATTGATTGAATAATATGTAGTTTCCAAAAAGAACAATCATTTTATTGGAAAACTATATCATATAGTGTGTTTTAGAATTTCCTATATTATAAAAAGCCCTATTTGGGCTTTTTTTTTGGTTAAAAAAAAATATGTATATTATGAAAAAAATTTATTTAACCAACTTTTTATGAAAATTGTATCTTATGAAGATGATTTATTTTACTATTTTTGGAAACCATATTGAGTTCCAAGTACTTTTGGTAAAGAAAAATGTTTTTTAGATTTTTTGATAGAAACTAAAGATCAAGAAATAGTTTCCATAGTTTCGTATCTCCAAGATATGTTTTCAAAAGAAGATGAATATTGATTGTTGAATAGATTGGATAATGATACAACTTGATTGCTTTATTTTGCTAAATCACCACTAGTAAAAGATAAGTATAAAAAATCTCAGTCAAAATGAAAAATAAAAAAATATTATTTGGCTGACGTCTATTGAAATTTTGTCCACAATAGTCTAAAAATTTCACACCCCATATGACATCATAAATTTTCTAAAGATCGTATGGTTGTGTTTTTTGATCCCAAGCAAAGCGGCAAAATTGACACAAAAAGAATTCATCAAGTTGACACACATGTTGAAAAACTATATTATGACAAAAGTACAAATATGACAACATTGTTGGTTGAAATTTCAAAATGAATAAGACACCAGATACGTTGACATTTATCTAGTATATGATATCCAATAGTTTGAGAAAAAATATATATCAAAAAATCTGGATCAGAAAATTTGCATCTTTTTTCTATTTGAATGTCCTATAAAGAATAAAAATCAAAAAAACATATAACATTTTTTTTCAAAATTAGATCTAATTTTTTTATATATTTTTTATATTTTTAAAATAGACCGGTCTTAATAGAAATCAATTTTAAACTAAGATTAAAAACATCATCTTATTTTTTTAAAATCTATTGTTTTTGGAAGTTTCGTTTTAATTTTTTTGTAAAAACATATTAATTCTTACTATTGCCTTTTTTAAAAACAAACAACAAAAATATACTCTTTTGTGAAAAACAACAAGCTTTTATATAGAAAAACTATTTCACTGTTGTATATAATTTTTTCACTAATTCGTAGAATTTGTGAAAAAATTATTTCAAGTTTTTTGGTGTGTTTTTCTTTTTTTGTTTGGTGTATTTTTTCACTGTTTCATAGAATAGTATAAAAAGTGTATCAAAATTTGACAAATTTTATATTTTTGTGTATAATTTTCACTAGTTCATAGAATTTATGAAATAATTATATAAAACAATGAATCATCCTGGAAAGATTTTAATAGAAGAGATTAGGTCTAGAGATTTAACTCAAAAAGCTTTTTCACTAATGTTGTGAAAAAAAGTAAGCGAGTTAAATGAGCTTATAAAATGAAAGAGAAACATTACCATTCAGTGGGATATGTTACTTTCTGATGTTTTATGAACCCCTGAAAAATTTTGGATCCACAAACAAGTAGATTATGATTATTTCATTGCTAAGGAAAATTTCACACAGAATAAAATTGAAATTGAGAAATTAAAATCAAATAAAGATTTGTCTAAATCCTCAGAACAAGAAACAATAAGTCAAAAAATATTAGAACCTATATGAGACAGTATTTCTTTAATAGACCAAAAAAATACAGAAAATGAGACACAAATAGAAAATATGGAACCAAAAGTAGAACAAACAAAACAGGAAACAGATATTTGACATGATATAAAATCAAATACTTTAGAAGAACTTGAATCAAAAGAATTGACAGAAGCCAATATAAATTCTGAGGAAAATCAAAACATAGAAAATGAAAAAATAGAAGAAAATTATATATATGAAGAGCTTGACTTCAATCATTCTCCAAAAATTGATGCTTTAGATCTTTTGGATGACATAAATTTAGAAGAAGATGTGTTGGAAAGAGACCAAAACAGTCCAACAAAGCTTAAAAACAAAAAAGATCAAGAAAATATTTTTATTAATTTTTAAGTTTGCTAGATTTGTATATTTCTGTTTTGTGTCAATCTATCGTGATTACGCTAGTTTTTAAATTGTTTACTCTTAAATATTCACTTAATTCGTAAATAAAACTATTTTGATCATAACCAATAGCCACTACATCTGGTTTGTATTTTTTGATAGCATTCATCATATCTGTCTTGTGTCCCAATTCTACAATATTAGATATTCAAAGATTTTTTATATCTTGAGTTCTTTTAAGCTCTTTGTTTAATGGTGGTTTTCACTTTATTTTTTCAATTGTCTTGTCTCTGGCTACTATTGTTATCAAGATATCTCCATATTTTTTAGCTTCACTCAAAAAATAGATATGTCATGGATGGACAAAATCAAATGCACCAAATGTGATTACAGTTTTCATATTTTTTATAATTTAATTCATAAACAATAATACTTTAATAAAATTTGTTATATTTTCAATGTTCTATTTTATCTTGAAAGTTATCTATGATTTGATACTATCTTTTTATATTTATATGTTTGCTATAATATGAAAAAAATAAACATTGCTATGGCCTGATGATGAACATGATGACATGTTTTTCCTATAAAAAGTCTTATAGAACACATATACAAAAATCCGGAGTATTCGCAAAAAATATCAAAAATAGTTTGGTTTGGACAAAAAAAATCATTGGAAAAAGAGGTATTTGATAAACTAAAAAAACAACATTCCAATATATATTTTCAAAATATAATATCTGGTAAATATCGTAGAGAAACGCGGTTTAGTTCTAGATTAAAAAATGTTCGCGATGTCTTTAAATTTTTGTGTGGAATATTGCAGTCTGTTTTTTATATCATTAGACACAAAATTGACGTGATTTTTTGCAAATGATGATATGTAGCTTTACCAGTAGTTTTTGCGGCTAAAATTTTAAGAAAAAAAATCATAGTTCATGAATCCGATGTGCGTTCATGACTTGTAAATAAAATAGCATCAAGATATGCAAACAAAGTTTTTACTGGATTTGATTGAGTTTTAGCCAAGTCGACAACAGTAGGACAAATATTGTCAGACGAAATTGTCAGTAAACAAAGCATAAAAAACCCTCCAGCGTACAGAAATTTAAGTCAAGAAAACATCCAATTAACAGTCCATGAACAACTGTTTTATTCTAATCCTGACAAAACACACTTATTAGTTATGGGTTGATCGCAGTGATCAAAAAGACTTTATCAAGACTTACAAGAAAGTATGATTTCCAATCCAGAAACATTCAAAAATTATGAAATATTTGTAGTTTTATGAAAAGAAAATATACAGCTAAAAGAAATATTTGATAAAATAAAAAACGTTTATACTTTTGATTTTGTGTCTCAATCTGAAATGTGACTTTTACTAAAACATTGTGATATATCTTTGACTCGTGCTGGTACCACATCTTTAGCAGAGCAAAAATTATATAACATAAAAATCGTGATGGTACCAATTCCTTGGACGCATGATCAATACGATAATGCAAAATATTATGTACAACATCATTTGGATATACTATTGGACTCAAAAGACTCAAACTATAAAAACAATATGATTCAAATCTTTGACCAATATAAAAACTTCAAAAAACAAGAAATTCAAAAAGATATAGTTTCTGAAATTTCAGTAGCAAAAGACACAATAGTAAAGGCAATAATTGATTTATAGAAAAGGCTACAAAGATGCAATGTTTCAAGGGCTGCAATGTTTCAAGGATTAAAACCCCCACCTAGCTTCGCAGAGCAGCATCCCTACCGATATATCGGGACTCCTTTCAGTCGCAAGGGAGAGATTTTTATTATGATGTAGGCGCGAATTCGAATTCGCGCCTGCAAGAGGAGGGTAAAAATAGTCGACAAAATGTAGGCGCGAGTTCAGATTGCTTCTCCTTCGTCATACTCAGGCCTGTCTGCCGATAGGCAGGATCGTAATGACAAGGCTCCTGCAAGAGAAGGGAGACAGAAAATAACCCCACCTACGATAGAGCAACCTCCCTCCTGATATATCGGGACTCCTTTCAGTCGCGAAGGGAGTAATTAGAATGTAATTCAAAGGTTGCAATGTTTCAAGGGATGCAATGTTTCAAAGGTTGCAAAGTCCGAGTTCTTTGAAACCTATTGTAACCTCCTGAAACCTCTTGTAACCCCTTGCAACCCTTTGCGACCTTTTAATTTCTTTTACATAAAAAAAGAGCTTAAAAAAAGCCCCTTTTTTATAATATGGGTTTAATTAAACCCACCCACAATACCTGTGTTTTTTGTCTTTTTTAATAAAACAGGCTTGTGGTGTTGTAGAAGAGTTTCTATTTGTAGTTTTGTATCCTGGTTTATTTTACCAGGATCTACTTCCACTACCAATAAATCTCCATTTTTTGCCGAATATTTGCAAAGATGCTTTGCAAAATTTTTGGTGTTCCTAGCTTTTTTTACTAGGAAGTTGATTTTTTTTTCTTTTAGAAACATAGATATGTTTCTAGAAATTATTTCAACTTTGTTTTGTTCAGCAGTGTTTTCTACACTCTCCTTGAAGATGTGTATGCTGCTTTCAAAAATTTTTGCCAATCTTATTACAATGCCAGTTTTCTGAATCTTCATAGAAGAGTCAGCTGCAATTACAATGTTTTTGAATTCGTAAAACATATAATTGTCTGGCAATAAGATTATAGGGATATTCGAATTTTGAGCTTTGTTCCATATGCTCTCACCAAAAAATCCAGACTTTTCTTTACAAAGATTCATAATCATAATTTCTGCATTTTCTTGTTTGGCAATGTCAGAAACGGACATTAGCCATGAAAACATATTAGCCTTTTTTTGTGAAATCGTGATTTTTATTTCAAGATTTTCACTTATTTTTTGTGACATTGTAAAAACGTCACTATAAATCTTGGCATTTTCTAAGTAAAATACCAAATCTAAGTTCATGCTTTTTGCCAACAAAGCTGAATAGTTGGCTAAAAAGTGGTCTGTTTTTGATAAAACAGCAAAAACCTTCTTAATTGATTTCTCTCTCATTTTTTTATTTTTTTTGTTTAACGAGGCACATCTATAATCATTAGTAAAAAAAAGTCAACACATATTTCTTAAAAAGATTCAAAGGTTACAAAGTTGCAATGTTTCAAGGGCTGTAAAGTCCGAGTTCTTTGAAACCTATTGTAATCCCTTGAAACCCGTTGAAACCCGTTGAAACCTTTGCAACCTTTGTATCCTATTGTAACCTATTACAAACCCTTTAAACCTTTTTTGTTTTTTAATTTGACAAAAGTAGACAAAACAATATATACACAGTAATTTACTGACTTAACACGATAAAATGCAAAAATTTTTGTCTATGTTATTTTCTTTTTTGATTTTATTTCAATCACTTTTTCCGTCAGTTTTTGCCCAAAGCCAAGCTGTAGAAAATTATAACTATCTTCAACAAGAGTCATCATCTACAAGTGATGATTTTTTTGAAAATTCAGAATATGGTGAAAACACAGACCGAGAGCAGGATTTAGATTGATTGATAACCAATGGTTGACAGAGTGGACAAGTTTTGGACAATAATTTTAATTCAGGTGTCGACTTGGAAAACACAGACTTAAACTCAGAACAAGTTTTGTCTGGATGACAAGATGTACAGAATTGATTTTTTGACGACATTGCAAACCAGCAAGATTTTTTAGACAAAGATTTTGATCTTCTTCTTAGCCCTTTGGAAATGGGGTGAGAATTAGACCCAAACACTGTTTTTGATGTTTCTTTTGCAAGTGGAAGAGCTTATCTTCCAATATGACGAACGGCTCATTGATTGGGAACTGATTATACATCAGCATCTGTTCCTAGATTAAAGCTTGATGATTCTTGAGATCGAATAAAAAGTCCAGAATTCATTCTGACAACTGGAGCAATAGCGACTGTTTGGACAAAGGCAAATGGTACTACGTTTTCTGGAAAAGCAATCTTCAAAGATCAAAATGATAATATCATTTTTGAGTTTATTGATTTTAATCCAAATAAAGACGTAAATATAGTGTTTGAGATACCTGGTACTGTGACACAAGTCACACTTATATACCAAAAGTCATCATGAAATTTGTGAGTGGGTTCTTTTAAATTAGAGTATTTAAATGAAGATTCTTGAACTGAACTTAGTCTACCAAACTTAAAAATTACTGAAATATATTTTGATGGAAACGAAAATCGATTTGAAGTTACCAATTTATGACTATCAGAATTTTCTGGAAATTTAAGTCTTTCTGGAAATTTAAATTTTGCATTTTCTGCAAATATTCCATCTTGAGTGTCCAAAGTATTTGCAAATTCTATATACTCCATGTTTCAAACAGGCACAAATATCCAAACAATACCCAATCCAATCAACTTTGATACAGGCGAAATCAATCTAGACTTGATCCGATCTGGACAGATTTTAGACAATTTTTTTGCGCATCAAACACAGGTTGAGTACTATTATGATGCTGAAACTTCTTTTGAAAAAATTGGAGAATGAAACGAGTGGACAACTACAGTGGTTGGACTCAATTTAGACAGAATTTACAATACCAATCGATGAATATCAGCCAATCCTACCAAATATTTTACTACATGAGAAAATTTGATAGATGTCACTAAGTCTAGAAGTCTACCAGTTCAAGATGGAGACTTACCAATAAATTGTGCAGATTTTCGAGAGGATTCGACACTTTATATTTCAGAAACATATTACTGAACAGGCATTTATCCATCTTATGTCGAACTAAATATAATAGATGAAATCACAGATTATTATCCACAAATCAAACTTTCTGGATCTGCTTTGTCACAAGAAGTCACTTTCAACACAAATGATATGAAAATAAATACAAAGGTGCTCTTAACTAATTCTGACACTCGATACAATGAATGACGAGAATCAAAATCAAATAGTAATTTTGCTCTCAATAATTCTTGACGACTTATAGTTTATGGAAAAGTAACATCTACAACTTGGTACATATTAGACATAATTTATTTGAACTGATGAGTGCCAGGGAAGTCTCTATATATGTGAACAAAATCAATCCAATGCGCTGGAGTTTTTGACTATCAAGACAAGTTTTCGCCATGACTAAATATATGACAAAGCCAGTTTATACAAATCACTCCAGAGCCAGTTGTACAATATATCAATGTTTGATGATGATGAGGATTCTGTCCAGAGTCTAAATGATTTGACACTTTTGATGCTGTCAATGGGGATCTGCAAATATCTAGTATCAAATACCACTGAGATCTACAAATTTTGAAGCTAAAAAATAAGACAAGCTCTGATATAAATTTGAGAGATTATCAAATACAATGATTTGATGGCGAAATTAGATCTGTAAAATGAAATACACTTTTTGCAAAACAAAATATGGCATTTGTCTGAAACTATGGATTTCCCACAAAGACTGACCATTGTGTAAATATTTTGAAAGAATGAAGAGTAGTAGACAGATATTGTAGAAATTCGCTTTCAAAAGCAACGCCCCAAGATGAAGAAAATATAAAAAATCAATTAGAATTTTGGATAGATGATGACACAGATTTGGACATGGACGATGAGCTTGAAGAAGAAATTTTGACATGAAAGATTGATGTTTTGAAAAATATAAAAATAAGATATATAGATTATGATCCGCCATGAGCAGATGGCGACAACGAAAGTATTACACTTGTTTTGCTAACATGAACACAAGTAAATTTAGCAACATATACATTGCAATACATCAAAGATGGTAAAACGACAAACAAAAAATTGGCAGGTATTTTGACATTTGGTAGTCAGCAAATATTCAAAGGTAATTATACCTTGCCAAATAGTACACAAGACAAAAATCCTGTAGTAGTCAATCTTTTGGATCCAAACAAAAATATAGTCGATACTTATATATATAACCCAAATAAAATTAAAGATATCCCAAACTGAGAGTACAAAGTTTTGTCGGTCATCGATGGGGATACTATCAAAATTTCATATTTGGATCAAGAATTTAATATCAGACTTGCATGAATAGATGCTCCAGAATCCTCAGCATTGAGGTGTGGTAAAGTAGAATGCTTTGGTAAAGAATCCAAAGAATATTTGCAGTCATTGTTGCAAAATCAGACCATATCTTTTGAGTCAGAGCAAAAAGATGATTTTGATAGATTTGTATGATATGTGTTTTTAAACTGAGAAAACATAAATGAAAAAATGATTAAAAACTGATACGCTTGGGAATATTCATACAAATGAAAAAGCTATAAACATCAAGCTTTATTAAAATCTTCTCAAACTAGCGCACAAAGACAACAGATTGGACTGCGATGATCTCCTTGTATGTGAAAAAGAATCTGTCCAGTAGAAGAAACCAAAATCAATGAAGACTATGAGTTTACTATAGACCATATCTTGTATGATCCACCATGAGATGATAAAGGAAAAGAAGAAATCACAATCACAATGCACAAATGATTTGCGGTACAGTTTTCAGAGTGATTTTATTTGATGGTAAACAATACCAAAAAATCTTTGAAAAATTATGGATGAATATCACCAGAAGAGACCAAAACTCTCAAATGAACATTTGCTTTTCCAAATACAAAAGCTACTACGGTTTCGCTAATGCATGGAGATATAATCTTTGCTACTTATACTTATGATCCACAAAAAGAAAAACTTTTGGAAAAGGAGAGCGAAAATATGTCTGGAGTAGATATCAAAATCACAGCACTTATTCCAAATCCAAAATGAAAAGACTCTTTGGGTGAGTCGGTTCGATTATTATATACTTTTGATCCTTCTGTCATTCTTAGCATAAGCGAAGAATCCATAAGTATAAATGATGGGTTGGACTTAGATAATGAAATACAAGATTCCTCGCAAGATAGAATACCGCAGTGCTGCGGCACAGGAACTCGGAATTACAATATGCAAGATTCTTCCCCTTCGTTTCACTCAGAGTCAGAATGACTATTGGAATCAGAATGACATGAATTGAATCTGGCTAGTGGGTTTTATCTCAAGATTGGGAACACAAAGAAAAAACTCATTTGAGTATTGGTACCAAATCAAGAGACTTTGATCACGTGAAATTTTTCGCTTCCAAATAAAGCAGCCTGCATAGAAGTGTGATACAAAAATATTATTTTTGATAAATTTTGCTATACTCATCCAAAAGAATGACAAAAATTTTCTGTCTCAAATGAAATATTTGAATCTATTTCGGATGAAGATTTTGATATATTGCGCAAATCTAAATTGCAAAATATTTGAAATCAAGTCTGCTTGACGTATCAATGACAAAAATTTTATTGTAAAAATATGCCATACTCCAAACTCTCTACCAGAAGAATAAATCAAAATAGACTGTACAAAGAATATTTTGATGTGTTTGAAGATTATCTCAAAAATCAATGGAAAGTCATGTACTACAATAGTGATATAAAAAATTACTTTAACTTGCTAAATCAGATAGAAAAAGCTATAAGTGATTGAAAATCAACATTTGAATTAGACGGGATTGTCTACAAAACCAACGAATTCAAAAAAATGTATGAGTCAAAATATCCATCCAATGCCTCGCATACAATTCAAAAGAAATTGGAAGAAATAGTGCCAAGTCCTTTTATACAAAAATATGAAAAATTGAGAAAAGAGTATATTGAGTACCTGATGAAGCAGTAAAAAAAGTCCCACCCGGGTACCAAAATCACCCCAACCCCTCTTTGATAAATAGGGGCTTACCCACATATCGTTTCCCCTCTTTTTCAAAGAGGGGATAAAGGGGTGATTAAACACTTTACTTCCAACAAAACTACATGAAATTATACATCAAATGATTCTATGGATACAAAAACTTTGGAGATGAGATAATATTTTTTGGTTTGCTAAATTATTTGCAAAAAGAACATAACCCAGAATCTTTTGTAATAGAAGTATGAGACCTAAAACGAACCCAATCACGAGTCGAAAAAAACAAATCTTATTTAGATTCTTGAATTTTGGACAAACTTGATTTTGTAGAAAACTCTGTCATGAGCAAAAGATTTAGACAATTGCAAATATTCCTAGGAATAGACAAATATAGAAATTATTTTAAAGTTTTTGGATGATGAGAGGTGCTGGACGAATCCAGGAAATTCCCACATGATGGACGAAATTTGATGATTTTGTATCGTCATGATATCAGACACAAAAATTTTATCTTAGCAGGATGAATAGGTACAGACCACAAAAAACGCACAAAAGAACTTTTTAAATATCTGCTAAAAAAAACACAAAAAGTGATTTGTAGAGAAAAAACATCTTACGATAGATGTCAAAAATACAAAGCAAAATCCACCTTTTTATATCAAGATTTTTCCAAAGAAGTGTTGGAAAAATCAGAAAAAATAAATTTCTCAAAAGATTTAGAAAAAACAATTTTAATAAATATATCTCCCAAACATTTCAATGAAAATAATTTAGAAAAAATCCAAAAATTTGTGTTGAAATATCCAGATCACAAAAAAATATTTTTTCCTGCTGATGTAAATTTCGACAAAGAATTTTATCCAGAAATCAGAAAAATTTTACCAGATTTACAAATTTATGATTGGACAAAACACCCACTGTCTGATACTATATCATTGTTCCAATCTTGCGATGGATGAATTGGATCAAGATTGCATTTTTTGTATCCGTTAAAAATATTCCAAAAAGATTTTGTGTCCATATCTCAATCAGATAAGATAAAGAAGATGTTGTAGTTAAGTTCCAACTGGGTGCAGAAATGTAAGTGCGAATTCTAACAAAATGCAGGCGTGAACACAGATTGCTTCGCAAGCTTCCCGACGTGTCGTGGACTCATTACATTCGCGCAATGACAATACGCTTGCAAGAGGATGGAAAAATCATTTTACAGCGCAGGCGCGAATTCGAATTCGCGCCTACAGAAGATGGGAAAACTCTTTCAAAAAACATAAGCGTGAATTCGAATTCACGTTTGCAAAAGGAGGGAGAAAATGTCCCACAAAATGTAAGCGCGAATTCGAATTCGCGCTTGCAAGAGAAAGAGAAAAATGTAATTGTTTTAAACAAAATAATACAATGCACAGAAATTCTCAAAAAAGATATTATGGCGATTATGTATATTCTATAACTTGTAACACACAAAATAAGTTTCCATTTTTTAAAAAAAAAGAATTTTGTGATATTTTTATGAATGTTTTGTTTAATACAAAAAGTTTAAAGAAGTTTGAATTATATGCTTTTTGTTTAAATTATGATCATTTCCATATTTTATTAAGACCGGATGAAAGTGTTGCAAATGTTTCACAAATAATGCAATGTTTAAAGAAAAATGTTTCCCAAGATATAAATAAATTAATGCTTGAAAATATTTTATTAAGTAAATTCCCCATTTATGTAAGCGCGAATTCGAATTCGCGCTTGCAAGAGGAGGGGGAAAATGCTCTACAAAACGTAAGCGCGAATTCGAATTCGCGCTTGCAAGAGGAGGGGGAAATAATTTCACAATGCAGGCGCGAACACAGATTGCTTCGCAAGTCTGCTCGCAATGACAACGCGCCTACAGAAGATGGGGAAATGTTTTCAAAAAACGTAAGTGCGAATTCGAATTCAAACTTGCAAGAGGAGTTAGAAAATGCCCCACAAAATGTAAGCGCGAATTCGAATTCGCGCTTGCAAAAGGAGGGTAAAAAATTTCAACGACAAAAATCATTTCATGATCACATAATTCGTAATGAATGAGATTTTGTCCAACATTTAAAATACATACAATTTAATTATTTAAAACACGACATGCCAGAAGATCGAAAATATACAAGTTACAAAAACAATAAGTTAATCGATTATTTAAATATTAATTGATAATTATTCTATGTTCATTATCTCATTTGCTATATTTATTTTTATCCTCACTGTCTTTGAAAATATTTTTTTGGCAACATTGTTTTTGATTTTAATATTGATTTGACACTTTATTCGAAAAAAATTTCACCCGGGTGGTATACTTCTTATCATCTTAGCATTTCTAATCTCACTATGATCTGTTTTTTTCAAGAACTATACATATGACCAAAAAATAAAATCACTGCCAAATCTGACATGAACTATTTCAAAAGATATGGACTGACCAGTTTGAAAATATTTTGTCGGCACATGAATGATTTCTGATATTTATTCTTATCAAAGATTTATTTTCCAAGACAATGCTGGGCGTCAATATTTTTTGAATTCCACAAAAAAATATGAAATTGGCGACATTATTCGATTAAATTGATACGTTTCGCTAGCCTATACCTGAGCAAAAAACATTTTTGACATACATGGACAGTGGCAAAATTTTACTAGTAAACCAGAATTTTCTGGACTATTCAACTATGAATTTAATTATCCAAAATGGCTCATGATGAAGGGTTTTTATGGTACAATCTATGAGCAAAGCTCAGTTGTTGCATTCCTTGACCCCGGGGTTGATTTTGAACCCCGGGGTCAAGGAGACAGTATCTCTTTCATCCAAAAAATTAGGAAAAATTTACAGAAAAGCATAGTTCACGCCTACGGAGAAAATAAGCAAGCATGACTGATCCTTGGGATGCTTGTTGGAGATAAATCTCAAATACCACCAGATGAGTACAAGTGATTTATCGATTCATGACTTGTCCATATCATCGCAGTTAGCTGATGAAATATTATTATGATCGTTGTTTTTTTGTGAGCGGTATTATTCTTTTTGCCTTTTTATGTGAGGAACGCAGTCATATTACTCACAATAATTCTGTACGCTATGATTTGTGGAATGGACAGCTCTGTATTTAGAGCGACAATAATGTGATGATTGTGAATGCTGGCCCTTTTTCGATGAAAGGAAATAAATATACGGAGAGCTATGTCGACAGCATTTATTATCATGTTGATAGTCAATCCATATTTTTTGACATATGATGTATGATTTTTGCTTAGCTTTTCAGCGATAATAGGGATAATTTATTTTGGTGGTTTTGTATCTCACTTGTCAAAAACCCCGGGATTTCTTGTTAAAACCCCACCTACGATAGAACAGCCTCCCCTCAAAGGGGAGGAATCAAAAAGCTGAAATTCGAAATTACAAATTAAATATTTAAACAAGGTACTTCACAAATTCATCAAAGAGTTTATGACGCCGACTATCGGAGCGACTCTTGGAGTTTTGCCTGTAATGCTATTTTTTATGTGAAAGACAAACCTGACATGAATTTTGGCCAATTTTTTGGTCGTCCCTTTGGTCGCTTTTGTGATGATATACTGATTTATTAGCACTATGTTGTTTAAAATTATTCCGCGAGAAGTACGACTCCGACCAGAAAAAATATTGTTGAATTATATATATTTCATATCAGATTTGGCTCAAAAATTTTGAATTTATCTGCAAGCAGAATGAGCTTGGATCAAATATGCTTTGCTGTGATTGTTTGTTGTGTGGTTGATTTTGGAGAGGAGGAAGAAAACATAATCCCACCTTTATTTCTGTTAACCCCGGGGTCCAATAGACCCCGGGGTTTTCTTAAATCCCACTAGCTCCGCAATACAGCTCCCTTTTCCAAAGGGAGACAGAGCATTAAATTCTTCCCCTGGGGGAAAGCCTGTGCCGCAGCACTGCGGTAATGTTCTTCCCGACTTGTCGGGATAGTTGGGGGTAATATTTTTTGCTGATATCAACCACCACCTACGATAGAACAACCTCCCCAAAGGGAGGGATTTTTTTTCAAATCCCACTAGCTTCACGAACAGATCCTTTTAAGAAAGGGAGACATATTTAAAGACCTCAGGGTTTTCAGTTTCTTCTACCTACCAAACTCTTTCAAGCAATCTTGATATCACATATCAAAAGCTTTTTTCATCTTTTTTTTGTCCAAAGAAAGTATAGGAATAGGGACTTTTTTGTAAAATAAATGGTCTACATATTTTGTATTTTCCAATAGTTTTGATCTCAAAATTATTTCAAAATTTACTACAATATTGTCTACAATACTCTCGATTTTTTGGTTTTTTTCAAACTTGTTTAAAGCTACTCATATAATTTCATCGTTTGGGTATAATTTTTTGGCTAAATCTACAGGAAAATTATTTAAAACTCATCAGTCCACTAGATTGTATGTTTTGTGTCCTACAGGAGGGAATATGCCAGGAATAGACATACTGCCCAAAACTATTTCACGTAAATTTCATTTTTCAAAAAGAATATATTTGGCTGTGTTTGTGTCTACCGTTCATACATATAATTTTTTTTTCAATTTGGAAAAATCTTCTGGTAGATGTTTGTCTATCATAGATTTTATTTTTTTGTTTGACAAAATTCAGCCAGTTTTTTTGAAAACATCTGTACTGTAAAATTTATCCAAAGACATAGCTGAAATTAATTTATATATTTCGTCTGCTTTGATTCAGTTTGCTCGCAATGATCATACTATTGCTCATATGCTAACTCCAAATATTGTTTTTATTTTTTTGTCTATTCATAGTTCTTCAAGTCATTTTAATATTCATACTGTATATAAACCCCTAAATCATCCACCGGACAATACCAAAACTTTTTCGTGTTTTTTCCAGAAAAATAAATCCTTGAATTTTGTCATTTTTTGTTTGAGGTATAAAAATGTTTTATCATTTTTTATTCTAATTTTATATTTCTGATTTTCAAGTTACAGTTCTTCCCGGGTTATATTTGTTTTAAATCCCACTAGCTTGGCAATATAATTATATAATCAATGTAGGCGCGAACGCAGATTGCTTCGTCCCCTCGCAATGACAACGCGCCTGCAATAGGAGGGAAATTTTTGTCCTCCTTTTTCAAAGGAGGATGCCCGAAGGGAAGGAGGATTTTTTTTCAAATCCCACTAGCTCCGCGAACAGCTCCCTTTTCCAAAGGGAGACATATACAGAAAACCCGTGGTTTTCTTCTTTATTTTACTTTAAATTTTTTTTGTCCATATTGTCTGATAAATAATTTTGATCTGAAATGACGCTTTTTCACAACTCTTTTTCGGTTTCTTTTCTGGCTTTTCATGCAACAGAGCCACCCCTTTTTGCAACTTTTTTATTTTCTGGGAATCCTTTTGGTGTTTCTTGTTTTGAAATTTCTGTAGTTACTTTTTCTCCCAACATGGTAAATATAAGCTCTAAGTCTGTCATATGATCTCTCAGATTATTTTTTTTGTGGGACAGTCATTTATGCTCTTTGTATTCACTTGGAGTCATACCAAATGTGGCTTTGGAAATTTCTGCTGTAAGTATAGCAAAATCTGATTTTGCATGTATTCATCTTTCTTTTCGTTCATCTGTCAGATTTTGTCTGATAGCTATGCCACGAACTCTTTTGTCTATCCAATCTTTTGGGTATCATTTTTGACTATAAATTTCTTTCATCCTGTCTTGTGCAAGTTCTGGATTTTCTATCTCTTGTACTCTCTCATATCACACTTTGGCTAACCATACTTTGAATGGCTCGGCATTGGGAGATGGAATTGTTTGGATTATGCGAAAAATCGTTTGTGTGTCTGCCACATCAGTTTGTCTAAATTTTCCATCTTCTGACAATAATTTCAACTGTCCGATTTTTTCGGACACTTCAGATCATTCTTTTGTTAGCTTCATTTTTAGGTCGTTTCGATACTTTCTTGGTCTATCTGATCAAGATAAAACTCACACAACGTCAATTACAGAAAAGTACCAAGTTTCATTTTTGTCGTCTCGAATTCTTCTAATTTTTCATGTATTGAATACTGCCAAATCTTGCTTCATAATTTAATTCTTACAATATAAACAATATTCTTATATCAATTTTAAAAACGATTGCAAGACATTTTGTCAAAAAAATTTTTGACCAAAATTTCAAAGAGAGACAGAAAATAAAACCCCCAATCAATGTAGGCGCAGACACAGATTGCTTCGTCCCCTCGCAATGACAACGCGCCTGCAATAGGAGGGAAATTTTTGTCCTCCTTTTTCAAAGGAGGATGCCCGAAGGGAAGGAGGATTTTTTTTCAAATCCCACTAGCTCCGCGAACAGCTCCCTTTCCCAAAGGGAGACAGAAAACAGAAAACAAAAACCCTTTTTTAAGCCCCTCTTTGCCTGCCCCAGTCTATCCCG
>CAZSQL010000019.1:0-17568 GCA_964609035.1 uncultured Candidatus Peribacteria bacterium | reverse complement strand
CACTCGCAATGACAACGCGCATGCAAGAAGAGGGAGACGGAAACAAACTTACTAAATTTTTCCAATTATCCGTTGTAAAATATTTTGATATTTGTAGACTTATTGCTTGATCATATTATTTAAAAAATAAATAAGAGCATGTCAAAAAACAAGGAAATAGATTTGAGTCAATATTCCAATGAAATAGTTTTTCACGGAGTAAAAACTCATAATCTAAAAAATATCGATATTACTTTGCCAAAAAACAAAGTAGTTGTAGTTACATGAGTTTCTGGTAGTGGAAAATCTTCTTTTGCTTTTGATACTGTCTACAAGGAAGGGCAGTTTCGTTATATAGAATCCTTGTCCAGTTATCTTAGGCAATTTTTTAATTTGTGAACAAGACCAGAAATAGAGCATTGTAGCTGACTTTCCCCCGCTATTGCTATTGAACAAAACAAAAAAGCATGAAATAGTAGAAGTACGGTTTGAACTTTGACAGAGATTGATGATTATATGAGATTGCTTTTTGCAAAATTAGGAGATAGTTATTGTTATTCTTGTGGAAAAGAAATTAAACCAACATCTGTAGAGTTTATCATGGATGAAATCAAAAAAGATTATATAGACAAAAGAATTTTCCTTTTGAAAGAAGCTTGAGAAATCAAAGAAATAGATCTTTTGATAAAATTTGTCAAAAAAAATAGGAATAAAGTAGAAAAATGATCTTGATTTACTAGATATTTATTAATTTGAGAAGATAAAGAGCCAGTAGAGTATTTTTATCTTGAAGATCCAAATGTGCCAAAAGATTATTTTCCATTGAAAGTTTATGGTATTTATGATCGTATTACAGTAGAAAATAGCAAAATAGACAGATTAAAAGAAGATATAATAAAGATTTTGTGAGAGACTGAGAAATTTGGAGTATATGTTGATCAAGTTGATAATTGATGATTGAAAATAGACAATAAAGAGAATAGTTCCAAATCATCAAATAACAATTCTCAATTAGTTAGATGGTTTACGGATAAAATGTATTGTCCAGATTGTAATGTGACTTATCCTGAGTTTACTCCTCAGCATTTTTCTCCCAATAGACAGGAATGAGCATGTCCGGAATGTCATGGAATATGAGAAGTTTTGCAAGTAGATATGAATAAAGTGATAGATCAGTATAGTCCATATTCCAATGCAATTTTGCCTTGGAGAGATAGTACTTTTGGTCAAATTGTCTTGAATAAGTTGGCAGAAAAATATTCTATGGATACTGACAAACTTCGAAAAGATTTGCCTGAATGGTTTCAGCATGTTGTGATACATGGAGATGAGGAGTTAATTAGGGTGCAAACATGATGAAAATATAGCAGTATAAAATATCAATGAATTGAAAACATATTAAAAGAGCAATATGTAAAAGGATTACTTACTGTAGATTTTCAAGCAATGCTTGATATGAAACCATGTCCTGTTTGTCAATGAAAAAGACTTAGAATAGAAAGTCTAAATGTTTTTTTGAATTTGTGAAAAAACAAGTATAATATTGCAGATTTGCAAAAATTTGATTTGAGTAGATTGTTGGAATTTTTTGAGGAATATATTTTAAAAACAAAAAAGTCTAATTTATTGGTAGATAGGATAACAAAACCTTTAATAGATAGACTTCAAACCATAAAAGATTTGGGACTTGGTTATATAGATTTAAGTAGAACTATTGAAACTTTATCTGGTGGTGAAATACAAAGATTGAGATTAGCAAAACAGCTTGGAAATAAATTAACATGAATTATTTATGTTTTGGATGAACCGACTATATGACTTAGTCAAAGAGAGATAGATAAAACTATAAATGCTATTAGAAATTTACAATTGATGTGAAATACTGTGATAGTAGTAGAACATAATGAAAGTTTTATTAAATCTGCTGATTGGGTAGTAGAGATATGACCTGGAGCTTGAGATTTTTGAGGTAATGTAGTATTTAATTGACCTTATCAAGATTTTATAAAATCAAATACGCTTACAGCAAAATATATATCATGAAAAACAAAAGTAAAAGCATGATTTTCTCATAGTAAATGAAATAAATTTATTTCAATAAAAAAAGCTAGTAAATTTAATTTAAAAAATATTGATGTAAATATAAGACTTTGATGATTCACTGTAATTACTGGTCCAAGTGGTGCTGGTAAGACTACATTGATGTATACTACGTTGTTTAGATTTTTAAATGATAAACAGAAATTTATTCAAAGTTTTATTAGATTGCAATTGTTGAAAAAATGAATGAGTTGGGACGAAATTATATCAGCCCCAATTATACAAAAAGATTTATATGATCACTATGAGAATCTTGCATTACAAGAATTTTATCAGGATTTATCTGTAGATACCATCAAATGATACCAAGAAATTAAAAATACTATTTATGTAGATCAGACTAGTATTGGTAAAACACCTCGTTCTTGTCCTGCTACTTTTATAGGTACATTTGATAAAATTAGGACATTATTCTCTGGTACTACACAAGCTAAGTATCTTGGTTTTTCTGCATCTTATTTTAGTTTTAATTCAGATAAAGGTGCTTGTCCTGCATGTAATGGTTATGGATACAAAAAAGTGGAATTACAGTTTTTGCCTGATACTTATGTTCCTTGTGATTTATGTAAATGAAATAGATATAAATCTGAAATATTGGATATTAAGCGAAATTGAAAAAATATAGCAAATATTTTGGATATGTATGTTTCTGATGCTTTGGAATTGTTTTCTGAGATAGATAATATTCGCGATGAATTGCAACTGATGTGTGATATTGGTCTTGGGTATTTGAGGATGTGACAACCAGCACACACATTGTCAGGTTGAGAAAGTCAAAGATTAAAATTGGTAAAACATTTGCTCAAGGATTATAGCTGACATACAGTGTATTTTTTGGATGAACCAACAGTCTGACTCCATCCTCAAGATATAGAAAAACTATTAAAAGTTCTAGAAAAGTTTTTGGATTCTGGAGATACGATACTTATGATAGAGCATGACAAAAATATTGTGCAATTTGCTGATGATGTGATTGAATTAGATGACTGAGATTTAGTTAAAAGTTAAAAAGTTATCAAGCCTTCCTTCGGTAGGCAGGTATAAAGTTATCAAGTTATCAAGTAGGGGCGATTAGTAATCGCCCTTACGATAAAACATCCACTTATGTAGGCGCGAGTACAGATTGATTCGCAGTCTTCCCGACGTGTCGCGGACTCATTACATTCGCGCAATGACAACGCGCCTGTCCGTACCGGTAGGCTGGTTTTAAAACTCTCCATTAAGAACTAATTTCTCAGATATAACTCAGGACTGTAGTTTCATTTCAATAGATCTAGATTTTTGCTATCTTTGATAAAATTTTCTTGTAAATTTATGCTTTCGTAAATTAATTCAAAGTTGTTTTCATTTTGCATTATTTTTCAGTATATTTCTTGTTGTTTTTGAACATTATAAACGCTATTTATTGCTGATAGAGTGTTGTTTCGCAACCCAGTGTTGTTTGCAATACCTTCTTTTATATATTCTTTAAAAAATTCATTAGCTAGGTTTATTTTTTCATTTCATTTTGGGACGACAAAAATTCGTCATTTTACGGGATATGATGTTGTAGAATTTGTAAAACTTTGCATTTTAAAAGAATTTTTATTTTTTGAGAAATAAGTATCTAAAATATCAAAGTCTGATAGAAATCAAAATTTAATATCTCAGAAATTATAGGACATAAGGCATATAGCAGGGAATAATTTACAATTTTCATCTCTTTTTTGTATGGTCTCATACAATTGTTTAAATGTAGCAAAATTATATTTATAATCTAAAGATATTTTTTCTATATCTAACATATTTTTTAATTCAGATATATTCTTGCTTTTTTTGATTTGATTTAATTGTAGATAGATGATATCAAAATAATTTTCAAAAGGTTCGTCTAGCCTTTCCAAAAGTCTTATGTCATTTTTTCATATTCATCGAATAATAGGCATTGCATAAGTTTTGTTTTGTTCTCGAATAGCAGTGTAACTAAATAAATCTTCTCGATTTAATCATACTTTAATATTGTTTTTTCTTATAGAAAGTGCTGGATCTATAGAAAATGGTATGAATTTATTTTCGTTGATACTTAAAATATTGTTAAATACTTTATTGAAATATACTTTAGGATTTTCTCATATATTTATAGTTTCTAATTCAAATCAAGCTAACCAATTGCTTGGTAGTAGGTAAATATCGGAATTGGTCAATCAAGATAAACTTTGTTTTTTGTAGGTTGAAAATGTGTCGACAAATTTGAAATTTACTTTTATATCTTTTTCTTCCAATTGTTTAGATATTTTAATAAATCATGAATTGAACAAAAATTTTGGCAATAAAATATATATATCTCAAGTTGTTGCTAAATCTTTTTTGTCTTCTGTATTAAATATGTCGTTTGGATCAGCAAATAATTCTTGATATTCTTCTACAATTTCTTGTTGTTTATTATTTTGTTCAGCCAATTTCTTAGTATTCTTAAATTTGACATCTCTAAAACTATATAATGCCACAGAGCTTATTATTATAGAAATAATTCATAATATTAAAATTTTTTGAAAATCTTTGTTCATTAGTTGTAATTTGGAAATATAAAATTTTTATAGTTTGGGTTTTTGTATTTTGATGTTGGTCTTTTTATAAACAATTCTTTTTTATAGTTTCAAACTATTGATGTACCTGTAATATAATAATATATGTCAGAAAAATCAATATTTGATTCTATTTCAAAATCTAAGTGTGGGACAACTCCATCAGTTGTTTTTAGATGTCATCAAGTGATATATAGCTGTAACAATATTGTTTTACCTCATGTTAATGCTTGTCCAATGCTGTCATAACTAACTCAAGAATTATTAAATCACGAACCGCTTGTTGATCAGGAGTTGAATATATTGTAGGTTCAACTAGAAAAATTTATTGAAACTCAACTATTAATATTATTATTTAATATTTCATTTCAAGTATTGCTAGCAATTATGTATCAATGTCAGTCTGTTAGTGTAATGATTCGTTTTAATTGAACTTCATCATATGAAAATATTAGACCAAAATTGTTTTTGAGATATCATGATATGTAATTTGTAGAATCGAAGAAGTTGTTTATTGATTGTTCTCATGAATAATAATTTGATCATGTATTTAGTGTCAATATAATAGTTGTCATTGAATTATAATCTATTTTTCATGTTACTTTTTGAGTTTTTGAATTTATATCAAAATATAATCAGTTATATCAATTATTAAACTTTCAGAAATCTCATGAAAATGTATCACTTATATTTCACCAATATCATGTTCATAAAAAACCGCCACTTCATTTGTATCATGGTCACGTATATTTGCTTGATAGTAGTCATTTTTCAATAGATGATATAGCTCAATAATTGCTGTTATAATAATTATTTAAGTTTTGATAATTTTGTTGAAATGAAAAAAAATTGAAATATATGTTTCATAAAATTCAAGCACAAGCTATAAGTATTATTATAACAATTAATAGTAACATGTTTTTTTGTTTTTAATTTAATTCAATATTTGGTCATCCACATTTTGGACAGTAATGATAATTGTGTGGGTATTCTGCCTCACATTCTTTGCATTTTGTTGTTAATTTTTTACCACAATTTATGCAGCATTTGTATTCTTTTGAATTTATTGTGTCACAATTATTACATATTGTAGAATTGCTTATACATGCTTCCCTCCGTGGCATTTTATCTTTTTTGTATCATATTGGTTTGATGATATGATAAAGTGGTATTCATATTAATGGAGATAAAAAGGTTACTAATAATATTGAAATTATTTGTAATAAAGTACTATTTGTCCTTGCAGATATATCTTTAGCTACTCGTATAATACTTACTATCCATAAAAATATTATCAATATTATGATTGCTGTATAAAAATTTTCCAATCATCCTAAATGTGTTATATCCATTTTGTAAAAATTATAATATAAATTAATTTATCTCTCTTTTAACTAATTTTATCATATCTCCATATTTTTTGATTTGCTCGCGTACCATTCATATTTGTCATGGATTTTTTAATGTCCAAGTCAGTTTTATTATTTTGTTTTGATTTTCATTATCATCTTTTATAGAAAAATTATTAACTTCAATTTTTAATTTAGTAAATATTTCCAATAATTTAATAAAATCTAAATTCTTGTTTATACTTAATGTAGACACTATAGTATAAATATTTTTTTCTTCTCAATTTCGATGAGCTTCTAATAGATTATTTGGAGAAATTGTTTTTAGTGCTCTACAATCTAAATTGTGTATTTTGATTCCATCTCTACCAGTTTTTGCAATTATTTTTTGTGGGTGAGTTGGCTTACATTCAGGACACAAATAATAATTTATCAATTTGTCATCATCTATTATCACATGTTTTATTTGTTTATCTTCTATTTTTTTTGTATTTTTTTTGGTTTCTGTTTTGTTTTGATAAAAGTCTTTGTATTCTGTTGGATATGCTGTTTTTATTATTTCGTTGTATACAAGTTTATTTTCTATTGCATCAATTAGTTTCTTTTGTAATTCTTTTTTATCATATATTTTATTTATTTCATTTTCTTTTGAATTTAGGCTTGGTAATTTTAAATCTTTTAATTTTTCATTTAATATCTTTATAGAATTGTCTAATATATCTTCTTGTTGATGTGATTTCAAAAATTTTATTACCTTATACTTTGCGCTTGGTGTTTTTAGTATTCATATTCGATGTTTGTTTGCTGTATATTGATACCTAAATGTGTTTATTTTAACAATATCTCAAGTGTTTGGCACATGAGTTATGGGTACTATCTCTCAGTTTACTATAGCATTTTTAAATCTTAGTCCAATATCTGTGTGTACGTGAAAAGCAAAATCTAATACTGTACTTCATTTTGGCAGCTCTATTATATCTCATTTAGGAGTATATATAAATGTCTCTTTATTTAATAATTCTATATCTAATTTATTTTTAAATTGGTCTTTTTCATCACTTTCTGTATATGCATTTACCAATTCTTGTAATTTTTTCATCCATTCTGCTTGCTTTTTGTTTATTTTGCTTGGGCTATTTGAGTCGCTATATGCATAATGTGCTGCAACTCAATATTCGGCTACATCATCCATTTCTTGAGTTCTAATTTGTACTTCGATGGGAAAGTGAAACATCCCTAGTATGGTAGTATGTATACTTTTGTATCAATTAAATTTTGGGACAGCAATATAGTCTTTTATTTTTTTTATTAATGGAGTATAATACTTGTGTACTATTCACAATGTCATATAGCAGTCAGATATGTTTTCTGTAACTACTCTAAATGCTAACAAATCCATGACAGAGTTTATGTCTTTTGTTTGATATCTATATTCCATTTTCTCTCGTATTCTATATGGACTCTTAATCCTTCATTTTACAGAGAAATTTTTTATTCACTCCTTTTGCAATAATTTTGATATTGTAAATACTCATTTTTTTGTATATTTGTCTGCACCAGAAAATCATTTTTTTAGATATCAGGTTATTCTTTCAAACTCTTCTGGGTAGAGTATTTTAAAACATGCATTTTCTAGTGTTACTTGATAATGATATAGTCACAATCTTTTTGTGATTGGTACATAAATTTTCATTGTTTCGTTTGCTATATTGTCTCTTTTGTTTTTTTCGGGATGAAAGCTCAAAGTCTGCATATTATGTATACGATCAGCCAGTTTTACAAATATAACTCTTAGGTCTTTAGCCATTGCTAGAAAAGTTTTTTTTATGGTTTCGAGATGTCTGTCTTCTCATCTATATTTTATTTTTGATACTTTTACTAGTCACTCACACAAGATGGCAACTTCTTGTCAAAATTCTTGCTCTATTTCTTCTTTTGTAAATATTGAATCTTCAATGACATCGTGCAATATACATGTTTGTATAGACTCTAAATCCGGTTTTAGGTCCATTAAAATGATAGCAGATTTCAGGGGATGAATTATATATTGTTCTCATGATAGTCTAAATTGTCCTTCATGAGCCTTTTTGGCCATCTCGTAGGCTTTTAAAATTCATTCTTTACAATTTTCTGGTAAATATTTTCTAGCTTTTGTGATAATTTCTTCTACTAAAATATCTGGATTTATATTTAAATCTGCTTTATAATTTAGAAAACTATCCAATTGAGCTATATCCAATTTTTTAAATAATAATTAAAGTCAAAAACTATTATTTATATAACTAAAAGAAAATTGTTTTCAAACTAAAAGTTGAAAAACATAATTTTATAATTATACACATAATATGTATTTAATTTTTCATATATTTATATGTCAGAGACAGCTAAAATAGTAGAAAAATATACTAGATTTATAAAAAACATTTATAAAAATTTTGATAGAGATTTTTTCTTGATAAAAAAAGCTTGTGACGTAGCTCAAGAAGCGCATCATTGACAATATAGGAAATTTACTGGTACTCCCTTTGTGGCACATCCTATGAGAGTAGCAGTTATGATCGCAGAAAAGACAGATGACTTAAATCTTATTTTGGCTGCTATACTTCATGATGTGGTAGAGGACTCTTTTGATAAATTTCCTATGTCTTATATTTACCAAGAGTTTGGTGATGATGTTTGATTTTTGGTAGATTCTGTGACGTCAAATATTGATTTTTATTATAAAAATCCAGATTTAATTTTTAATGAAAAAACCGACAAGTTTCTTTATGGTGTGATGAAAGATGTAAGATGTGCATTTCTTAAATTGATGGATAGAGATCACAACAACAAAACTTTGGAATGATTGAAAACAGACAAACAGATTAGAAAGTCATTTGAGACTCAAGCGTTATACAATCCATTAAAAAAAATTATTTGATTGGATGGTAAAAAGTTTTCTTATTTAGATATTTCAGATCGTTTTCACAATTATTTAAAAAAGAATCATATAAAAAGTGTTGAAGATTTAAAACTTAGTCTATATCAAGATACTTTCCAAGATCTAGATAGTTATAATTTTCAATTATTTTATTATAATAGCAACAATATAGTTTGGAAAATAGAAGATAAAAAAATATTTGAAAAATTGATAAAAAATAATTATTTTGACAATAAAATAGATATAATATCTTTAACACAAGATGTAAACTGAAACTTTAGTTGTTTGTTTAAGTACAAAGAAGGTAAAATTTGTTGTCAAAAGGTTAAAATGAGTGTTTCTGGTTTTAAATATTAAATTTTTTTATTATGTATGATCAAAAAATACATGCATTGGTTTCTGATTTAGATATGGAAAAGTGATTGATAGATAATTTAAAAGATAGAAAAATGTTACAAAAGTTTCTTTATTTATGAAATTCTGCAGATAAGTATTATGATGCTTATTTTAATTGACAGATAGATCCATCATCTATAAATCATTTTGATTTTATAGGTAAATATATGGATAAAAATAAAAAATTAGCTATTATTAGTTTAGGTTGTGGTAACTCATCTCAAGAAAAACAAATGCTTATTGATTTGAAAGATCAATGATATGATTTTACTTATTTTTGAGTTGATATATCTCGTAAGATGTTAACTTTAGCATTAGAAAATCTAGCTGATTTAGATATAGAGAAACGTTTTATAATGGCAGATATTATGAGTGAACATTTTAGACAAGAAATATCTACTATTACTAAAAATTATGATGTTAGATTTTATTGTTTTTTAGGTCGTACTTTTTGTAATACAAATCAGACTAATTCTACAGATAGTTTTTATAACTTATTAGATAATGATGACTTCTTGTGGTTTGATGTTTATACTCGTGAAAATGATGATGAAATCACAAAGTCTAAAATATTCGATAGATATAATAGATATATCATAGATCATGATAATGAGAAAAAAATAAATTTTCAATTTAGTGTTCTAGAAAGTTTGTGAGTTAAGAATTTGGATTGAAGATTTGTTTTAGATATGAAAAACGAAGAATCTATATGAAGTCTTGTATTTTCGTTTTATTATTTGTTTACAAAGAAATCTGTTGTTTCATTTAGAAATGAAACAGTACATATTCTGCCTTGAGAAAGAATTGAGCTTTATGAGATTCGTAATTATTATAAGCCACAGTTTTTAGATTTTTTTGAACAACATAATTTTAAAAATGTTGATCATAAAAGTGAGTCTTATTTGTGAGATTGGCTTTTTCATTCACAATTTTTGTTCAAAAAAAACATTATTTTATAATTATTAACTTTTAATTATGATAGATTTGTATAATTTGGTATCTGATATAGACTTAGAAGAACAGTTAAAAGAATCGTTTAGAACTAGATATTTAGATCAAAAATTTTTATATTTAGATGAATGATCAAAGCTCTTTTATAAAGAAAAAAAAGCTGATTCTTTATATTGAATGTACGGCATAGACAATGAAATTTTATCTCAATTGGATATAAAAAATATTTTTTCTAATTGAAAAAATGATGCAAATGTACTGATTAGTCTGTGATGTTGAGATTCTCATACTGAAAAATTTATATTGGATAATCTTGTTTTAAAATCTGATATTGAATATTTTGGAGTAGATATATCTAGTGCAATGCTGGATTTATCTGTAAATAATTTATCACATATTTGACTAAAAACTAAACTTATTTGTTCAGATTTTTTTTCTAGAGATTTTAAAAATGAAATAATCCGTTTGTCTTCTGAAAAAACAAACAGAGTATATTCTATGTTTAGTAACATATTTGGTAATTTGAATCCAACAAAGATTATCAGCACATTAAATAATATCCTTAGAGTGTGAGATAAACTTTGGATAGATGTTCGTTTGAAGAAATGAGAAACAATAGCAGATGATTTAAAATTATTTAATCATTATTGTGAATATCTTAAGTCTCCAGAACAAATCGATTTTTTCAATAATATATTTTTGAAATTATGAATACCTAAAGATAATTTTTATCTTTATGTTACTACATTTCATGATCATGTTTTATGATCTTTGAGATTTGATTTTAGGATTACTTTTACAAAAAAAACTGTAATAAATATTTCATGAGATGAATTCATTATTTTGCCTGAAGAAAATATGAGAATTGTCCATATTTATGCTTATGATTACTACAAATTGATAAATTTTTTTCAAGAATATTGATTTGAACTAAAAAAAATGTCCAAGCATGATGGTAGAGGGCATTTTATTTTTCAGAAAATTTAATCAAGAAAATTTGTCATAATACTACATATTTCTGATTTTCATACTTTTTCTCAAATATAAAAAACAGTACTACAAAAGCGGTATTCTTTTGCTATATTGTTGGAACAGTTAGAATCATTTCATTTTGTACAATTTAATGAATTTCATCATGTGAGACTTGGATTTTTATCGTACAGACCAAATCATTTTATCGTTCTAAAAAATTTTCAGTATTTTGTATGGTTTTCTTGTCCGGGACAAGATAGTCGTTCTCATCCACTTAGACACAAAGCAAAATCCATATCTCATGTATTTATTCATCCAGATAGTGTTAACTCATTTAGTGTTCATGTAAAAATATCTCAGGAAAGTAATATATAGTTTCATGTGCTAAATCGTTCATTATTTCACTCACAATATTCATATGGATTAATATTTAATCGACAAATGTCTCCACTTCAATGATTTTTTAGTAGATTAGTATTTCTTGTTTGATATATCAATTCAATCCCTTCTTTGGCAAGTTGATTTGCTATAATATTTTGTATAATATGGTTTGTAGATATTTTTGATTTATTTATAGCAAAAATTATTGATAGTAATCAAACTCAAACAATAATTGTGACTATTAGTACTTCAAGCATTGTAAATCCTTTTGTTTTTTTCATTTATTTGTTGTTTTTGAAATTGAAAAATGATTTCTTATAAGTATATAAATATTGTAGATTGTATTTCAATTTATTTATTATATATACAATGACTCAAACATTGATGACATATTTGTTAGCCGGAATAATTGCAATATTTGTTGTGTTATCTTTTGTTATTGGATTGGAAAAAATGATAAAAATCATACTCTGAAACTATGTTTTATGAAGTATATGTTTTGCTGCATCAGCATCAATTGATTTAACTATAAATACTATGTGAAATTCTTGATTTGCAAAATTTTTACAAGATGGAAAATCTACAATAATATTAATTATGTATGCGGTTTTGTTGTTTCTAATTTATCATAAATCAAAAATTAGTATAGATATACCAAGTGATCAAATTATGCAAAAATCTCTTTATTTGATATTTGTGCCATTAACGGTTTTGAGTATGTGTCTTACACTAGAAATTATACTTTTATGAACGAGTCTGCTGTCTTACAAATCTTTGTTGAGTGTTGCACAATGATTTTCTAAAAGTGTTTATTTGCAGCAATTTATAATAAATACTCCTTATTGGATTTTGTTACATTGATTGGCAACCATATTTATTACAAGTGAATTTAAAACTAGTTTTAGAAGCGATATATAATCAAATTGTAAATTATTTGCAAAATCTTGTTGTTTGTTTATACTAAATCATAGTTATTTATATAATAATGTTTGTATGAAAGTTACTTTTCCAAAAAATATACAAAAATGAATATTGTCTTGAATGACATTAAATATGTGACCTATTTCTTTGTCTATAGTTCAGCTTTTTTTGGTTGCGGTTTGAGTTTGATTAGCTTTAGCTGTTTTTCAAACTGTATCTAAATCCTGATCTACAGCTGCATGAGTGATTTTTGCAGTTCCTATTTTGATAATTTTTATTTTAATAGCATTTTTTAAATTATCTGAGATGAGCCTGTTGGAATATATAGCAAAACTTTTTAGAAACAAATTTTTTGATACTACAAAAAAATTCCAAAACAATTTTGAAAAAGAATCTAAGTTAGATATTTTGATAAAAGAATCTAAGTTGGAAGATAAGAAACAGAAAATAGAACAAAAAGATAGTAAAATGGATGATGATTTGATAAGTAACATTGAAAAAGGAGGGCTTGTTTAATTGATAATTGATAATTAGTGTAGTAGTTTATTGGTAATTAGTAATTGGTGTATTAGTAATTGGTGTATTTACTAGCCATTAGCCAATAGCCATTGGCTGTAAATTATAAACTCTGAACTCTGAACTGTACACTGTAAATTGTACACTTTAAATCTTGCACTGAATTTATTTTTTTTTATTAAATTTTGACAAAATCTGTTATTTTTGATGAAGATATACTGTTGGATTATGCCAAACAAAATAAAATCCAACCATTTAGGGTGAAACAAATTTTTTATGAATTATATAAAAATCAAAATATAATTTGGGATGATATGACAACATTGCCGAAAGATATGAAAAAAGATTTGTCTCAAGATTTTGATATAATTAATTTGAATTTAGACAAAATATTGGAAGATAAACAAACTACAAAATTTTCTTTTAAGACTTTTGATTGATATTTTATTGAGGCTGTATTGATGTATCATCGAAGTAAGCGTGTCGATTGAAAATTAAATAGGATTACATTGTGTCTTTCAAGTCAAATTTGATGTCCTATGTGATGTGCTTTTTGTGTTACTGGTAAAATGTGACTAAAAAGAAATTTGACTTGGCAAGAAATAATTTCTCAAGTATTGTATGTAAATAATTATATAAAAAATAAATTTGTAAAAAAAGAAGATGGCACTCTGTGGGCTGTCAGAAATGTAGTATTTATGTGAATGGGGGAGCCTTTATTAAATTATGAAAATGTAAAAAAATCTATAGAAATATTGTTACAAAGAGAAAGGTTTTCTCTATCAAAAAGGCATATAACTATTTCTACTGTGTGAATAATCGCTTGAATTAAAAAACTTATTGAAGATGGTGTCGAGGTCTGACTTGCTGTTTCATTGCATGCACCTACTCAGAATCTTCGTGAGGGAATAGTCCCAAATGCAAGAGTTCATAATATAAATGAATTGAGGAAAGTTTTAAACCAATATGTCAAAGCCACAGACAATAGAATTTTTTATGAATACATTATGATAAAGTGAGTTACGGATGGAGATCAAAATGCAAAAGATCTTGTAAAACTTTTGAAATGACAGCTGTGTCATGTAAATTTGATTCCGTACAATGAAAATCCTTTGGTAGAGTTCCAAGAGAGTAGTATGAATCAAATAAGAAATTTCAAAAAAATATTGGAAGATGGGTGATTGACCGTTACTATTCGTGATAGTATGGGTAGAGAAGTTAAGTCTGCTTGTGGTCAGCTAGGATACGAGGCTGTGGGAAATTAAAAGACATAAAGTTAAAAGTTTTCAAGTAGGGGCGATTATCAATCGCCCTAACAATAAATGAAGTTTTTTTTGTAGGGAACGCTCGCGAGCGTTCCTTACATTTTATTATATGTTTTTATATTTTTTCAAAGAGTACGAATTTTTGATAAAATAAAACGATGTAGGGGCGATTACTGCGTCCCGCTGAATAGCATGGTTAATCGCCCTCACAATAAATGAAATTTTTTTTGTAGGGAATGCTCCTGCTTTGCCGTAAGTTAGATCTCGCAAGATAGATTAGCTCCCGCTGAAGACGGGACAGGTCGAGATGATAAATCTGCAAGAAGAATACCGCTGTGCTGTCCAAACGTTCGGTAGGATAGACTGGTACAGGTGGCTTGGAATTACATATTGCTCTTATTGCAGCTAATAAATTATATATTTTTTTAAATTGTGTTTTATATTGAACTTTTTTCTTTAAATCTTATAATGTCTTGTATAATTTTTACAATTTTTATTGATCATGTTAGTAAAATTAAATAGTATATTGATATTTGCGTTGATTGCATTTTTTATGTGAGTATTTTTATATCCAGTATATATTAAAATACTAAAAAAATTAAAAGTATGAAAAACTATACGTGAAGATACTGTTACGTGAGAGAGAGCCACAATTTTTTCCAAACTTCATCAACATAAAGCTTGAACGCCTACCATGTGATGATGATTGATTTTGATTATAACTTTGATAATGATAGGAATATCATTATTAGTGCAAAAATTGTGATGGGTAAATAATAGCTTATTAAATAGACAGGAAACTTATGTTATATTATTGGGATTCTTTGGTATGTGACTGATTGGATTGTTAGATGATGTATTAAATATGAGATGATTTGGTACAAAAAAATGACTTAGTGCAAAAGCAAAGCTTATCATGATGTTTGTTTTTGCTGCATTTATTAGCTGGTGGTTTTATGCAAAACTTGGAGTAGATTATATAAATTTATGGCCTTTTGCTGGTGAGGTGCATATATGAATATTTTACCCTATGTTGACCTTTTTTATTACTATAAGTATAGTAAATGCAATAAATATTGTAGATGGTTTGGATGGATTGGCTTGATGACTGATGAGTGTGATACTTTTTGTTTTGGCTGCTGTGACTTTGGTAAATCAAACATATATTGCGACTACTTTAGTTGTTATAGTTGTTGCTATTTTAGCATCTTTTATGTTTTTCAATATATTCCCTGCCAAAATATTTATGTGAGATAGTGGAGCTTTTGCTCTATGATGATTGTTGGCTTCTTTGTTATATTTGTTAAATATGAGGATGTGAATTTTTGTCCCATTCGCTGTGATATTTTTGCTGTTTATACTTGATATACTATCTAGCGCATTACAAATATTTTGGAAAAAAAGATTTAAGAAAAAATTATTTACCGTATCTCCTTTTCATCATTTGTTGGAAAATAGGTGACATCATGAGACCACAATTGTTATGAAAGCTTGGATGTTGCAAGCTTTGTTGGCGGTGATCGCTATAGTTATGATATTTTATCAGATGAGTGGTGCGATTATAGATTAGATAATTGATAGTTGATAATTAATAATTGATAGTTGATAATTGATAATTGATAGTTGATAATTTATGGTTGATAATTGATAGTTAATAGTTGATAGTTGATGGTTGATATTTGAGAAGTAAGAAGTAAGAAGTAAGAAGTAAGATAAATTTATTAATTAATAATTTGCCTTTTGGTTAATGGATTCGTTAGTCTTTTAATCTTATATTATAAACAATGTATAATCGAATAAAAAATAATTTAGAACTTATAATAAGATGGTTTTTGTGACTTTTGTTGTTGCAATTCTTTTTGCATACATTTGTCACTTTTTCTTTGTGATTTGATGGGCCATTTCGAAGTGTTGTTTGGATGTGGAAGGAAATTTTAATATTATTTTTAATTATATTTGTTGTGCGATATTTTATTAGAAAAGTTAAAAAATCTGAAATACAGGAAATGTGGAAAGTTTTCCCTTTAAAGAAATTTTTATTTATATTTTTGTTAACAAATTTAGTCGCTTTTATTATATCATTTTTCAATTCTAATATAATAAAATTTGTGATATCTATAAGGTATAGTATGATGTGATTTTTCTTATTTATCTTATTTTTTGTATTGTCTTATTTGTTTTTTGACAAGAAACTAGAAAAGCTTAATTTGTGGTATACAAAAATAATCAAACGAATACTTAAATGAGCATTAATTTGGCGATGATTGATATGGTTAGTACCCAATTTGATGAGATTTTTTGGTTATGATCAGTGGACATATGAATGAGAAGTTTGATCACAGCCACCGGCTGTTTATTATACTCAATACAATGAATGATTTGTACGTAATCAATTCTTGTTTGAAAGGCCTATTACTTTGTGATTTTTCTTGGTTGTTTTTTGGCCATTATTCTTTGTGTCTATTATGTATAAAAAATGACCTAAATCATGGATTTTGTGGTGATGACTTTATGGTTTGATATTGTTGTCTACTTTCTCTAGGGCAGCGTGGTGAGCTTGGATAATACAAACTATAGTCATGTTTTTGTTTTTGTATTGAAATAATTGGAAAAAATTGTTTTTATATTTCTTTGTCCCTACACTTTTATTGTTGGGTGTCGTAACTTATTATGGTAGAGATCAGATTATTCACAGACAATATTCAAATACAGGACATGTAAAAGAAGTATTGTTGGCAATAGAAAAAATCAAAGATTCTTGGTTTTTGGGTAGAGGAGCGGCTAGTGCTTGACCAGCATCTCACCATTTAACAAATTGAAAAGCATATAATCCAGAAAATCAATATTTACAAATATGGATAGAATATGGTTTAATAGCTTTTATAGGGTGGATGTTTTTGTATATATACTTACATCTTATTGGTTTTTGGGCTTGGAAAAGACACAATATTGTTAAAGAAAATAAAGAACTTACTCATATGTCTCTGATTTTGTTAGCTTTTTCTTTATGATTATTTGGATTGAGTATTGAATGAATGGTGCTACATAGTTTTGTAGATAGGATGATAGTTTATCCTTTTGTGACTTTGTTTGCTATTTACTATGCTATTTATTTCAAAGAAAAAAATCATTTAAATAAATAAAAAGATAAACAGAAAAACTCAAAATAATTGTTGAGTTTTAATGGAGCGCGTGACGGGATTTGAACCCGCAGCCTCGTCCTTGGCAAGGACGCGCTCTAGCCAATTGAGCTA
>CAZSQL010000018.1:0-18357 GCA_964609035.1 uncultured Candidatus Peribacteria bacterium | reverse complement strand
GTGAATTTTTTTGTTTTTTTAAAATTTAAAATTATAAAGATAATGAGTATTATTACGATTGTATCAGTGATTGTTGCGTTGTGAGTTGGTGTGTTTTGAGGATTTTATGGATATAAAAAGACTCTTACAGAAAAAGCTATAAAATTTAAAGAAAGAATGGCAAAAGCCAAAGAATTAGAAGAAGAAATGCTGGAAGAAGCTAGAAAAAAAGCAGATCAAGTTATAGAAAGGGCAGAAGAAAAGGCAGACAAAATTGAAGAACAAAGACTTAAGAAAATGGAAGAAATCCAAAGTAAATTGTTGGCTAGAGAGGAAAGGATGGATGAAAAGTTGGAAAAACTTGAACAAGAAAAAGAAAAAATTATTGAAAAACAAAAGGAAGTAGAGGATATTGTTAAAAAACAAACAGAAAAATTGGCGGAAATTGCAAAATTAAATAAAGAAGAAGCAAAAGAGCAATTATTTTCAAACATGGAATTGGAATATCAAAAAGAAATAAAACAATTTGTAGAAAAAATGAAAACAATAAAAACAGAGGAGGCTGACAAAGAAGCAAGTCAAATAATTGCTAAAGCACTTCCAAGAATTGCGTCAGAATCTGTAAATGAGTTTACAGTTAAATCGGTTGATCTTCCAAACGAAGATTATAAATGAAAACTTATTGGTAGAGAATGAAGAAATATTTCGTTTTTTGAAAAACTGACAGGTGTAGAACTTATTATTGATGATACTCCTATGGTAGTTAGAATATCTTCTTTTGATAATGAAAAAAGATTTGTGGCTGCTACTGTGTTAAAAAAATTGGTAAAGGATTGAAGAATAAATCCTCATTATATAGAAAAATTTTACAATCAAGTAGTGGAAGAATTACCAAATGTTTTGATTGAAAAAGGAAAAGAAGCACTGACTCAATTGAACTTGCCTATGATGAATCCAGAAGTTGTTAAACATGTTGGTCAATTGTTTTTGAGATATAGTTATGGTCAAAATATTCGATTACATAGTATTGAGGTAGCTAAAATTGCTGAAGCTATTGCTACAGAACTTGGTTTAGATCCTATTATGGCAAAGAAAGCATGATTGTTTCATGATATATGAAAAATAGTTGCTACTACATGACAGTCCCATACTGCTTTGTGAGCAGAACTACTTAAGAAATTTGGTATGGATGAAATAATAATAAATGCT
This sequence comes from uncultured Candidatus Peribacteria bacterium, assembly GCA_964609035.1. GTDB lineage: Bacteria > Patescibacteriota > Gracilibacteria > Absconditabacterales > Absconditicoccaceae > JALOAF01. Next base: position 17,169 of record CAZSQL010000018.1, on the reverse strand, counting down.
GCTGAGGCACATCATTACGATGTACCTATGATTAGTCCAATATCTTGGGTTATAGCTGCAGCAGATGCTATTTCTGCATCTAGAGAATGAGCAAGATATGATACAAGGGAGATGTTTGTAGAAAAGATGTCTGAATTAGAAAAATTAATAAAAGATGTTTCATGAATTGATAAAGTACACATTATGCAAGCAGGTAGAGAAATTATGACATATGTTGATCCAGACAAGGTTTCAGATAAGGATTTAGAAAAAGTATTGAAAACTATTGCAGAAAAAATAGAAGAACAACTTGATTATCCTGGTATTATTAGAGTTACTGCAATTAGAGAAAATAAATTAGTAGAGTTTCTAAGATAATGAAGAGTGAAGGATTAAGGATGAAGAGTTGAAGTTTTTTGATTTAACAAGAAATCAACTTTTCATTATTCACTTTTAAATTTTAAATATTTGTTATGTTTCCTTTTTTTGAAGTCTTGTGATTAAAAATGTATATGACATGAATATGAATTATATTCTTTTTGATATGTTTTATAATTGTTTCTAAATATTTGTGTCATAAATGGCATCAAGATTTTTATAAGATGTTTTATTGGCTTCCTATAGTAATAATTATAACATATCTTATGTGATCTTATTTTGATTTCTTTCTTAATTATTGACTTTTCCCTATCAGTTTTGAGCAATTAAGAATTTTACTTAGTCCATATTGATATAATTTCCATTTTGTTTGATTGTTGGTGTGATTTATGATATCTTTATTTATATTTTTTATGAATATAAAAAGATATGAAAACAAAAGAGTTTGGGCTGATATAATATTTTTTTCACTTATTTTGTCTATTATTCCACTTTGAATATTTTTAGTATTTTGAGACAATTTTATATGAAAATCTACAGCATCTTGGATTGCTGTAAAACCACTAACTACTCAAACTGAACTAAATAAATTTTGATCAGTTTATCCTGTATGATTGTTCTTGTCTTTTTTGGCAATATTCAATGCCTTGATATCCATTATTATGAAAAGAAGAAAAAAAAGATTTGGACGATGAATAATATGATTCATTTATTTTATTGTATGATTGAATATAATATTCTTTTTTCAACAATACCCTAAATATTGAGTCATATCTTTATGATGAATAACTTTTGATGTAAAAAACTATGTTTCATTTTTTGTAATAATGTTGTGTTTACATCTTTATTATAAGCGAAATCAAAAATCTAACAATATGGTTTAATAATAAATTTAAATAAAATAAATGAAATTTTTTTTTGTAGCTGAAGATAGTTTATATAAAATTTTTAAAACTTTGGAAAAAATTCCAAAGTGAAAAAACGTGGAAATATCTATAGAGTCACATCATTCTTTGTTTGATAATGAATGGTGGGGTAAACAAATAAAAGATGTATTGTCAAAAAGAGAAATAAAAGCTACTTTTGTTACAAAAACAGAGAAATCTAAAAAGTTTTTTGATAAAATTGGACTGAAGACAAATCATATAGAAAAAAACAAGTTTATGAAATTTTTGAGAATGCTTTATTTGTTTGTTTTTGATATTAAAAAATTTCATTTAAATACATTGCAAAATAGGAGGTGATATACATTTTTCTTGGTTTTTTGATTTGAAATTTTGTTTGTGCTACTGATTATGTATTTAATTTATTCTTTAATTCTTCCTGGTGCAAAAATTGAAATAAACCCGTCTCAAAATATAGAGACAATAATATATAATTTTCGTTATTATCCAGCTAATGATCAAGAATACCCTCGTTATTCTAGATTTATAAGTATGCCTTTTTATACATGATGATTGGATTATAGATACAATATGTCTATGAATACAGTTAATGTTAAATATTTACAAAATCCTTCATATGGAAGCATAAAAATATACAACAAAACAAACAAAGATTATGCATTTGTACCAAATACAAGATTTGTAACAGATGATGGTAGACTTTTTCAGACAACTAATTGGGTTGAACTCCCTGCTTGATATGAATGAGTTCCTGGCGAAATAATTATTAGAGTAAAAGCTATGGAAAAGGATGAAAATGAAATATTGATGTGAAATAGGTGAAATATACCAAAATGAACTAATTTGTATATTAGAAATTTAAAACAAAGTATGTTTTTAAAAGAAATATACGCTGTAGCTATAGATGATTTTACTGGTGGTTCTTTGACTACTGATGGTGTTGTCACGCAAAAGGATATAGATCTATTGGCGGAGAAGATGGTCTCTTATATTACACAGCAGAAAAAAAATATAGCAAAACAAAACTTTAATATAAAAGACTCTTTGTTGTTGGCTTTTGACAATACTATAAATACGACCATAAAAAATATAAACATACCTCATCAGATTTGAGAAGAAACAGCGATATTAAATGGTCATATAGATATACATATAGATTTTTTATACATAAAACGACCAGATTTAATTCAAGCCTTTTCAAATTATATCAACCAAAGGCCATCAGATAAGACAAAATTAGTCAGTATCAATAAAAATTCTTTGTCATTTTTTGAAGAAGATTGAATATCTGAAAAAGATGGGACATTTATAGTCCCTACAAAAATAGATATCATACAATGATATGATTTTAAAAAAGATGTAGTAGGTATCGTAGATGATATTAAATCACAAATTGTTTGATGAAATAGAGAATCTGCAAGATCTTATATATTGTGATTTCCTGAAGTTTCTAGTGTAAAAATAAAAGTTACTCCAGCTTGGTATAATAGTATACCCAAGTTGAAGTCTAGGATAAAGGTTAATGTCCAAAACTAAACTATACCGAACTGTTTTAAAAATCTTTAATTTCTTCCCCCGCAATAATGCGAGATCGAACTTACAGTTTTTGTAGTGGTTTTGCATAACTAAAGCATCCATCCCGAAGTTTCGGGATTGGCGTTTTGGTATATTTTCATGGCGCCTAAGTTTATATACAAAATCTATCTGTTTTAAATTTTGTTATTTGAACATTACTAGAAAGATTATTTTTTTCTTTGATTATTTTTAATCATTCTTGTATATTGTTTACTCATTTTGTGTCAGGCAATAAAATCCCACTTTTGTTTTCGCTACTTAATAATATTCCAAAATCTTTTAAAGATATGTTTTGTATTTCTTCTGATGATTTAATTTCAGAAGTTTCTCATATTATATCTACTACAATATTTCATATGTCTGTGTGTTTTTCTATTAATCAGCGATATAATGTATCTATTAATTCATCTAATGATTTGTCAGTATAAAACACTCAATTTGATATTAATAAATTTCATTTATCATTGAAAACTGAAAAAAATATTCACTTAACTTCATCTTTTTTGTATTTTTGAAAGATTGATGCTTTGATTTTGTCTAACATGTGGTATGTGTTAAAGTTTAAATGGGAATTAGGAATTGGTAATTAGGAATTGGTAATTAGTTTATTGGTAATTGGTAATTAGTTTATTGGGAATTAGTCAACTCTGAATTATAAACTCTGAATTCTGAACTGTGAACTGTACACTGTGAACTGTACACTGTACACTCTACACTGTATCAAATTCTCTTGATAGTTTTGTTAGTTTCTGTAGTATATATCTCAAACTTTACAAACTTTCAAAACTTTTTATTAGCAAACGATGTTGTATGTCTAAACTAAAATTTAAAATACTCAAACAGAAATGAAATGCAAGAGTTTGAGAGATAGAGCTTAATGGAACAAAACTTAGTACGCCTGTTTTTATGCCTGTTGGGACCAAAGCGACTATTAAGTGACTTTTTTTGGATTTATTGAAAAACAAAGAAATTTTGTGAGATATAGAGCCGATAAAATTAATATTGGCAAACACTTTCCATCTTTATTTGCGTCCATGAGATGAATTAATTAAAAAAGCTGGATGATTGCACAAATTTGAAAATCGAGAAGATGGATTGATTTTGACAGATAGTGGTGGTTTCCAGGTATTTAGTTTAGGACTATGAAAAGATGATAGTCGTGACAAACATTCACACAAGGTAGATATAAAATTGGTAGAAGATTGAGTCCATTTTAGGTCTCCTTATGATGGATCCAAGCATTTTTTTACACCAGAAAAAGTGGTAGATATACAATGTAATTTGTGATCAGATATTATGATGGTATTGGATGTTTGTTCTCCTGGTAATTCTGACAAAGATACTCTTTATAGTCAGATGCAACAAACTCATCGTTGGGCAAAAAAAGCTTATGATTATTTTATGAAAAAATATGATGATGTGAGATGAGTTCTTTTTCCAATAGTTCAGTGATGAACAGATTTGGATATGAGAAAAGAATCTGCTGAGTATCTATCTCAGTTTGCTACAGATGGTATAGCTATATGATGAGTAAGTGTATGAGAATCCAAAGAAAAAGTAAGAGAAGTGGTAGAATTTACTACACCACTTTTGCCAAATGACAAGCCTAGGTATTTGATGGGAGTGGGGACTCCAGAAGATTTGCTTCATGCGATAGAGCATGGGATAGATATGTTTGATTGTGTTCTAGCCACTAGACTTGGTAGGCATTGAGTAGCTTTTTCAGACAATGGTAATGTAAATTTAAATAATGCTAAATTTAGAGAGGATTTTACACCTTTGGATGACACAGTAGATTGACTCAAAAATTATAGTAAATCTTACATAAACCATCTTCTCAAAGAAAATGAGATGTTGTGAGGTATAATTTTGTCTCTTCACAATATTTTGTATCTTCATAATATGTTAGAAAATTGGAAAAAGAAATTTTTGGAAGAATAATTTAATTTGTAATATTTTTATATTTTATAAAACATTTTTATACAAATATCTAGATCTTGGATTAAATTTTCTTGCAATGCTTCTTTTGGACTTTTCCAAATATGTGTTTTATGTTCCTCTGGATTGATGGCAATATGGGGTGATTTTGTGATTATCTTGTGATAAATGTGGTACACGAATTCGTATGTTGGATATTGAACGTATACTTTTTTGAAATAGCTTAAATTATCTAGTTGTAGTCCAGTTTCCTCATATATTTCTCTTGATATTGCTTCATCAATGTTTTCTCAGGGAGTAACTTTTCCTGCAGGGACTCCGTATGTATTTGGCTCATTTTTGTGATCTTGTCTTAATAACAAAAGAATTTTATTGTTATATTCTATAAAACAGCTTACAACTTCAAATTTAGGATTAAAAAATTTTGGTTTTTTTATATATAACATACTATTAACAATTAATTATTTGTTAAAACCTTAGTTTACTTAACCTCAAAATCAATTTCTATACTTTTGGTGGTATTGTTTGTATTGATAAGCATTTTGTAATATAATCCATTGGAGAATGGAGTATAAAATTCTTTGGATTCTTCTGCTTGTCCTCTTATTTCTAAAACCTTGAAATTTTGTGGTAAATATACAGTAGCTTTAGTTTCCATCCACTTTTCTTCTGGATTTCACTCGTATTTTGCTGGTCTGATTGCCAATATAGATTCTTCTCTACTTGTCATTTTTATTTCATACTTTTTTTCTAAGTCTTTTATAAAGTTTATATAATAATTTGGGACATTGAGTGTGTAATAAACTTTCATAGTATATTTTCATGGATATAAGTCTTTTGTGTTTATTATATCTTTGTCTAGATCAATTAATATTTTGTTTTGTCTGTCTAAAATTTGAATATTTTTTTCTACGAATCAGTCTACTTTGTTGTAAGATGTGTTAGTATCCCAAACATATATAAATCATGAGTTATATTCTAATTTTAATCCATGAGATATTAGTATGTTTTGCAAATCATCTGAAACATTTGATAGGTAGGTGGTAATAAATTTTCTATCAATTACTTCATCAAAATTATTTACTATATTTTTGAACATATTCAACTGATTTTTGTTGAAATAGTCTTTGACTCATCTTATATATTCTTCTTTTTTGTTTCCACGATATTCTCATCTGATGATGTCTACATTTGCATTTAGAAATTGTCGCTCTCGCGCTTTTTCTGTAAATGATGGTATAAGGAATTCTATGAGATCTGATCTTACAAAAATCACTCATTTTATATATTTGTGTAACAATTTTTCATACAATCATGGCTCCATAGTTTGTTGTACTTTTTTCATAGAATAAGTTTCGTTGAACATTTTTTCATAAAGCCATTTTAGATTGCTTCCATCTATGTCAGAAAATCCAAATTTATTACCTGCAATAAATCATATTTTACGATCCGGTAAAAATGAAGATGTCCATTCGGGAGCAGTGAGACGTGTGTTGTGTGCTATGTAGTCTGGATAGTAGGCATCTACTATTTCCAGATTTTCCAATCTACCATTTTTGACAGTTATAAATGCAAATGAACCAAAAAATCATCCATTTGGTCTTTTTTCGTTTGTGTTTTGGAGTATTACTAAATAATTAAATTCTCCGTTTTTTCACAATAAGTTTGAAATTTCTTCTCGATTTTTTTCTACAGAGCCAAGTAATTCAATTAATTTTCAATATTTTTTAAATCATAAGTCTTTTAAATAATTTTGATTTTTTTTGATATATTTTAATGTGTCTAGTATTTTTTCTTCTTTTGTAATTAAGACATTTTCTCAATTTATATAAGCTTTGCTTATTTCATCAATATTCAAAAGCATTTTTGAAATATTTTCATCTACACTCCAAAAATAAAAAGCAATTTGTTGTAAGTCTTCTTTGAATATGTCTACTTTATCTTTGTTGAATACTATATTTGTGATGTTGGAATAAAAAGCAAATACAGAAAAACTTAATATTAATAATATTACAAAAATTATATTACTAAACCTTAAGTAATACTTTCGATTCTTGTCTATCTTTTTTGTGATTCCAAATTCCATTTAAATAATTGATAATTGATAATTGATAATTGATAATTGATAGTTGATAATTGATAGTTGATGTGGAATTATCCATCATCAATTATCCATTTTCAATTAGTTTAATCCATTGTCAATTATCAATTACTAATTTTATGATAAGGATTCTTGATTTTAAAACAACAAAATTTATACTACCAAAAGTATAAAATTATCAAGTTTAAAAGTATAAAGTTAAAAAGATGTTTGTTGACGTTGTTATGGTGATAGTTATTTTTATTTTTGGGGCTATTTTTGGGTCGTTTGGATGAGTTTTGATTTCTAGAGAATGGGACAAAAAATGAATCAAATCTATTTTTTTTGGTCGTTCAAAATGTACTAAATGTCATAAAGATTTGTCATTTATACAATTGATTCCATTTTTTAGTTTTTTTATTCAAAAAGGTAAATGTAAAAGATGTGAATTTAAGCTTTCTAATTTTTATCGAGTAATTGAATTGTTGTCTGGTTTGATTTTTGTGATTACATATCTACTTTTCCCTTATAATTGATTTACAGAATTGATGTTTCGAATAATCATAAATTGGTCGTTTCTTTTGCTTATGATATTTGATATTCAAAAACATGAGTTGCATTTACCAATCTGGATTTTTGTTACTATTTTTTCTCTTATTTTTGCTTTGTTGAATATCGATTTTGGTGTTTTAGTTGGTTCTGGAATTTTGTTTTTGTTTGTATTTTTTTTGATATATATATTTTCAAAATATTATGTAAAAATTAGATTTCATAAAAATGAGGAGGGTTTTGGACAATGAGATGTATATTTGTCTCTGACTATTTGAATACTTTGTGGATTTATTTTTTATTATAACAATTTACCATTTGATATTGTAAATTTGATTGATTTAATTTTGATATATGTTATACTTAGTTGTGTTATTTGATTGGTATATTCTTTGGTAAATTTTATTACCAAAATAAAGCAAAAAAATATAATACCATTTCTGCCTTCTATGATATTTGCCTTTTGGCTGATTTTATTGTTTGGAAATTCTTTAATTAATATTTTAAGATAGATGATAGCTTTTTTTAAAAATCACAAACAAAAAATTAGATCTTATGTGTTTTTTCTTTTGGTTTGTATATCGTATTTTTTTTCTATTTTTTATTTGTTTTGAACACATGATATTTTAGCATCTATTGTATGTGTTTTTTTCTTGTATGTTTTATTTCATTTTCTTTCTTTGGATTATAGAAATTTCAAAAAAATATATGCTTTTCTGGTTATATTAATTTTAATAATATTTAATTTATTCTTGTTTTTTATCTTATCTTGGGATATAAACATATGGCTAATTGTTTCTGTCTTTATGTTTAATTTTTCTCTTTTTGCACTTTTTCATTCTTTGGATACTATCGAATTTAGTAGTATATCGTATTTTCTTAAATGATGATATATTTTTACTTTATTTATTACTATTACTTATAGTATTGCCTTGATATGAATGTTTAGACAGTTTCCCTTTACTTGTGAATGATTGAGAGACGCTTCAAATAAATTGGTAGAATTTGTAGAAAAGCCATTTGTTATGCCTGCAAAAAAAATACAAGATACTGTTTCTTGAAAAAAACAAAAATATCAGACAGAAATAGTAGACGAAAAAGTGGAAAATATAGTTATGTGATTTAAGTGAGTTCAACTTTTTGCTGATTCGGGTAGTGTTTTTTATCCTATAGTTTGAAAAATAAATGTCTGGAAAGAAAATACTATAGATCAAATTGTGTCTGATCAAGAGTCTTATTCTCAAGGTATGTGTAATATGCTTTTGGCTGAAATAAATGAAAAATATAGATTAAAGGAGTTTTGATTCTCTGCTGTTGTACTAACATACCTGTTGTTGTTTGGGTTTGTGAGATTATCGTTTTTTATTATGAGTTTCATTTGATTTTTAGTGTTCAAATTATTATATTTAGTTTGATTATATAAAATAAAAAAAGTTAAAAAAGAGGTAAACGAAATAAAATAAAAAATAAAAGTTATGAAAAAATTAAAAATTAAATCGGTTTTTAATTTTTTAGCTCTTCTAATCACCATACCACTTGAGCTGATTGGTGCGTTAGTTATATCAGTTTTCGATTGGATATGCATTGGCTTTTCAGTATTTACAATATATATTCTATGGTGCTCTTTTGAAACAGGCACCATATTTGAAAGTCCAATTCAATATTTACCAATATTGGTATTATTGATGTTTGTTTTTGTTAGTATATTACTTTGGTATATACTAATAAAAAAAATGAAAGAAGAACTAAAGAGTTAATTGAAGATGATTGGAATATTTTCGATCATCTTTTTTTTACTTGAGAAAAAATGTTATTAAGTTATACTATGTTAGTCGTAAAGTCATAAAGTTAAAAGTTATCAAGTTAATTTTGGTTTAGCATAATTTAGACTTTATAAATTTTTAGTTTTTAAACTTCTATAGTATGACCAAGTTTTTTCTTCACTGATGAGTGACTAGTCCTAGGACAGAAAAAAATAAAAAATTTTTTCAAGAAGTGGTAAAGGCTGGTTGAAATAGGGTTTTAATTTTTCCTTTTGCACAAAAAGACAAAAGTTACGATCTTCAGTTTGAATTAGATAGTCAAAAATTTATTGATCACAATCCTGATAAAGATATAGAATGCGCAATGGCTAGTGATGATATAGATGTTTTGATTGAGCAGATAAAAGAATATAAGTTATTGTATTTTTGTGGTGGTATGACTAAATATCATTTAGAAATATTGAAACAAATTGATAATTTGAAATGATTATTAAAAGATAAAATTGTGTCTGGTAATTCTGCTGGATCTATAGTTTGGACTAGGTATACTTATGATCATGATATTGAATGAATAGTAGATGCACTTTGAATTTTAGATATAAAAATGATTGTTCATTGGTGATCAAATCGTTATCCTAATAGAAGTGATGAAGATAGATTAGAATATTTAAAAAATCATTGAGAAGATTTGCCGATATATAAAATTAGAGAACAAGAGTATGCGGTTTTTGAAATTTAGATTCTTCCCCTACACCGCAGTTGTACTGTGCAAGCGGGGAGGTTGTTCTGTGAAACTAGTTGGGGGTTTTACAGAGAAGATGTATAACCCTCAACTACGATAGAACAGCTTCCCCCAAGGGAAGAATTTTAAAATCAATAATTAGAAAAAATGAATAAACCTGTAATAGTGGCTCCTGGATGATCTTATGAAAAAGCTATAATAGCTAGTAAATATGGAGCAGAAGAAGTATATATTTGAGTACCTTTTACATCTTTGAGGATGAGACAAAACAAGGTGAGAGATTTTGATGAATTGAAAAAAACTATCCAAGCTATACATGACAATGGAGCTAAGGCATTACTGACTATGAATATTTTTCCTAGAAATACAGATATAAAAATCTTTGAATCTGTAGTAGAACAGATATCTGACACAAAACCAGATGCTATAATATTCTCTGATCCTGGTACTTTCAATGTAATTAGAAAACACTTTCCAAATGTTCCTTTGCATTTGAGTACTCAAACTTCTACTTTGAATTATGAATCTATCAAATTTCGAAGAGATTTATGAGTAAAAAGAATTGTGCTTGCTAGAGAGTTGCATATTGATGAGATCAAAGAAATTAGAAAACAAGTCCCAGATATAGAATTGGAAGTATTTGTTCATGGAGCAATGTGTATGTCTTATAGTGGAAGATGTCTGTTGTGAGATTATATGTCAGGTAGACAAGCAAATAAATGAGAATGTAATCATGCTTGTAGATTTAAGTATAAGGTTCGACTAGAAGAAGAGCGCAGACCTGGTAAGCTATTCCAATTGGTAGAAAACGAAGATGCTACGCACATATTATCATCCAAGGATTTGTGTACTATAGATAGGCTGGTTGAAATTTTGCCTTATGTGGATGCATTGAAAATAGAATGAAGAAGTAAGTCAGAGTTTTATGTATGAGCTATAGTAAAAGCATACAAAGAAGTCAGAGATGCTATTTTAGAATGAAGAGAACCAGATTTGCAAGCAAAAGAATTAGTAGAAAAAATTCCACACAGAAAATATCGAGATTGATTTTTGTTTAATAATTTAACAGAATTTCCCGAAACTGAAGATAAAAAGTTAATGTCTGACGATAACTCTTTAATATCTGAAAATAAAAGTACTTATTTAAATAGAGAACACGATAAGCTTACGTTTGATATAATATGAGTAGCAATGAATGTTCATAATCAGTTGTGACCTGGGTTGTTGGAAAAGGTTTATAGTAATTGACTGATAAGTGAGTTGAAAAAAAAATGATATAATATTAAAAAAGAACAAAGGGTTGAGTATAAAATTAATGATGATGTTGTATGAACTGGATATATTGATTTAATTATTAATGATGTAGTTGCTTTGGAACTCAAGTCAACTAAAGTAACTAAATGAGACTATTATAAACAACTTAGGTCTTATATGAAAAACAATGAAAATGTGAAAGTGTGATTTATATTTAATTTTTATAATAAAAAATTAGACTTTAAAAGGTTAGATAAATCACATCCATGATTGTCTGATATTGATAACAATCGTCAGACATCTATCACATTTACCAGTGGTGGGCCAGAGTTTTGTAGAAATTATTTTGGTATATTCAAAGAAAATTTTATAGAAAAAGATGGGAAAAAATATTTTGAATTTACACCAAAAGAAGTTTTGGAAAGATGAATGAAATTGAAATTTTTAAGTGCTGATGGAATGGGGGAGTTGGAAATTGTAGATTTGTTGAAAGTATGAGGACAAGAGTTAGAAAGAGCAAATTGCAATACGCCAAAGGTTTTTATTTTGACTGATAAAGAGATTGAAGGTTGGGAAATTTTGTATGAATAAAAAGGACCACCCTGGTGTAATTAAAACACCCGGGTGGATATGATTATTTTAGATTTTCTTGAATATCAAAAATATTTTCAAATAGACATGCTACTGTAAGTGGTCAAATCCCACCTGGAACTGGAGTTATATATTTTATTTTATCTTTTACACTATCAAAATCTATATCTCAAACTGGTTTTCAGTCTTTATGTCCATATCATACATCGATTAATATTTGACTTTGATCGTCACGAATAAATTCATTATTTAATAAATGTACTACTCATGTGCATGATATAATGTAGTCAGATTTTTTACAAATATATTTCAATTCTTCTATTGGAGTGCTGCTGTTGCAAGAATAAACTGTTCATCATTGTTTTATAAATTCTAGAACAAGTGGTTTTCCTACTAGATTGCTTTGTCATATTACTGTTATAACTTTTCATCTTATATTGTATAAATCGTATTCTTTGAGTATTTTTACTACGGCTTTTGGAGTGGCTGGTACAAAATCTATAAGATCAATAGAAGATAATCAGTTTAATATTCATCACATACCATCTATGTCTTTATTTGGCGCAATTGTAGACAATATTTGTGCTTTGTACTGTTTTAATTTTTCTGGTAGTGGTAATTGAACTATGATTCATATACAGTCTTTATCTTGATTTAAATAATTTATCAAATCTATAATTTTTCAAATATTGTCGTATTCTTGTTTCATGTATAATTGTACATCATAATCATTATTTGTATTATCTGGTAGATTGTCTCATTTTTTGTATTGTCAAAATATATGTACTGGTATTCATATTTTTTCTCAGTATTTTTGTTTTAATCCCACATAAACCTTGGATGATTGATCATTTCATAAATACACAATACCAACATATTTATCTTTATTTGGAAAAAGTTTTTTAGTCTTTTCTATTAATTCTTGTTGAATTTTTTGTGATACTTTCTTTCATTCTAACAACATACATAATACTTAAAAGTTAAAAGTTTATAAAGTTAAAAGTTTCGGATTGGTTTTAGGATAATATTTATTTTATAGTATAATACAAGTATTGTTGATAATTTAAAATAGCTATTGATTTTGATTTTATCTTGTTTAAGAAAAAGTTAATTAATTTTTATTTTAAAAGATTTTTAATATGCCAAAAAGAAATGACTATATTTCATGGGACGAATATTTTATGGGTGTGGCAATGTTGTCAGCACAACGCAGTAAAGATCCAAGTACTCAAGTATGAGCTTGTATAGTAAATGATAAAAATAGAATTGTATGAATTTGATACAATTGATTCCCTCATGGATGTAATGATGATGATTTTCCTTGGGATAGGGAATGATGATTTTGTGATACAAAATATGCGCATGTAGTACATGCAGAGGCAAATGCAATATTGAATAGTGGTGGTTGGGATTTGCATTGATGTAAGATTTATGTTGCTTTATTTCCTTGTAATGAATGTGCAAAACTTATTATTCAGTCTGGTATCAAAGAGATAGTCTATCTTTCAGATAAATATGATGGTACTGATGCAGATATAGTTTCCAAAAGGATGTTGAATGCAGCTGGTGTTAAATTGACAAAAATAGATGTTAAAAATAAAGAAATAATTTTAAAGTTGGAGTAAGTTATACTTTTTACAAAACAATTTCCACTACTTCTCATTTTTTGTGTTCTCAATCTAATTCTGCCTGAATGTAGTTTCATGTCCATCATCTTCGATTTCCATTTTTCTTTTCTTCTACAAGTACTTGATGAGTTGTTCAAGTATTTTTTTGTATAAATTCTTGTCTTATTTTGTCTGCTATTTCGTTTAATGCTTTTTCTCTTTTTTTCTTGATTTCTTGTGGTATTTGATCTGGTAGTGCATGAGCAGGTATAGTTTCTCATTTGTCGTGTGCAGAAAATGGGAATGCGTGTACTTTATTTATTTGATGTTTGATTATTCAATCTACTGTGTCTTGAAAATCTTGTTCTGTTTCTCATGGAAATCCAATTATAATATCTGCTCAAATAGAGATTTGATCTTTGTCTGGTCTGTCTAGGTTTTTTAGTTTTGTAATGATATTATCTAGTGTTTTTGCGTCATAATTTCTATTCATAGACTTCAATATTTTGTCTGAAAAACTTTGTATAGATATATGAAAATGTGGCAAAAACCTAGTATTTTTGATTATTTCAAAAAAATCATCATTTAAAAATTCCGGTCATAAACTAGAGATTCTAATTCTTTCTATTTTTGTTTGGTCCAAAATTTGTTGTAATAGTTGTGCAAATTTATTTTGTTGTGGTTTTTTGGTGTCTGTGCATCATCGAGCTGCTAAATTGATTCAAGTTATCACTATTTCTTTTCATCATATTTCTGCAAAATCATTTATTTCTTCTATGATTTCTGTCGCTGGAATATTTTGTGATTTTCCTCTTTTGTGAATTGTAAGACAAAAAGAGCAGTAGTTATCACATCCATTTTGTATTACTATAAATTTCTTGGTATAAATGTTGGCAGTGTTTTTAAATTGATGTTTTCATACTTCTCTTGTATCATTTTTTTCTGGTTCTTCGCTCAATAATTCTATTTTGTTTTTAAATTCCAACAACTCTGGATATGTTTTATAAAACTTTTCTTCGCTCATTTTTTTTCCATTGTCAAAAACTGCACATCATGTCAGATATATTTTGTCGTAATTGTTTATTTGATTTATAGTTTCTTTGATGAATTTGTTTTTGGCTCTATCTGTAACAACGCAAGTGGCGATGATAAAATTATTAAAATTATCCCCCTTTATCCCCCTTATTAAGGGGGAGCTTTTGGAGAAGTGGTTTAGTCGTTTGTTGAGATAGTATTTATTTACTTTACATCCAAATATTTTGTAGTCCAAAAGCTTTATTTTATGGATAAAATTGTGTATTTTTGTATAATATTATTTTTTTAAATTTCAACAATAAAATATGTATTATTTAATTTTTATTTAAATATGATTTGACATTTTTTATTACATCATTATATATTGTCTTGTAAAATCTAACAAAATTAAAAAAAAATAAAAGCCTATGAAAAGAGAGTTAATTAAAAGATTTTTGGTGCGAACATTGTCCAATGGGATACAATGTTATAATGTCGATAGACATATCGCACCCAACACTTACGAAGAGATTCTTCGTATATCCCAAGCAGGATTTGACATCACAGATGCAAGAGATGAATATGATGATATCTATTCATACTTAGTTGCCTTTGATCCGACAAATAATGAAATTATTTCGTTTTATCGTTATATATTGTGTAATAAAGCGATAAATAACGGACATGTTGAATTATCTACAGGACAATACTATGAGTATGTGCCTATGTTCTTGGCTACTGTTATGCAAAATGCAATTGAACTCGGTCGCTCTGTGATAAACAAAGAGGCCAAAATGGAAATTGCAAATCCTGGTACTGGATTGAATGCTATTTGGCGAGGTGGGCTTGGTCCATTGGTCTATAAGTATTGTCTTAAATTCCAGGATACTAAAGAAGCACCGGTGCGGTACCTTTTTGGACAAGCATCATTGCAGGCAAAGTACTATGATGTTGATGATGAACTTGGTTTTGATTCTTTAATGTATATTTTTGCATTATTTATCAAAAATTTTGGGTTACAAAACCCTGAATCTGAGGTTGTTTTCCCCAAGAAACCTTTGGACTTCTTTCAAAAGCCTTTTGATTTTAAGCCTTATTTGGATTCTTTTACAGGGAATTACAAAGAAGACTCAAAAAGTTTGAAGTCTTTTTTGAAAGAGAATTCTATGCATGTGCCTAATTTACTTTTCCATTATGGGAATTTGGATTCCAATAATGAAAAAAAATTACACATGTTTTGGCCAGTTTATAATAGTCTTTTGGACTGTTATGAAATGGCTCTGTGTTGGGATATCACGAGCATTTCAGATGCTCACAGAAAAATATTTATTGGTGATCCGTCAGACATAAATCTGGGCGCCTTTGAATAAAGATATTTTATAAAAAAGCCTTCGGTTTACTTTGAAGGCTTTTTTTGTTGTATAAAAAAATTTAAATTTCTAATTCTATTTTTTCTCAATCTGGGTCTATGAATTCTAATCTATATGCTGTCAGTTGCATAGGAAGTTCATCTTCTGTACCGTATAGATAATCTCCTACTATTGGTAATCCATGATTGGATAAGTGGTAGCGTATTTGATGTGTTCTTCAGGTAAGTATTTCTAGGGTTAGGGAAATTTCTCATTTGTCAGATTCAGATCCTTCGGCAAGCTCAGGATGACAATGAGAAATTTCTAATATTTTGGTGATTCACATTTTTGGCATAGGATTTGGGACTTTAGCATGTACGATTTCTTGGATGTAATATGGTAGATTATTTTCTATTTTTTTGATAAATTCTTCTCATAGGACTGTGACTATAGATGTTGTTCTATAAAATTTTTTGATAGGTGCAGATTCTTTGTCAAACAATTCTTCTGATTCAGATTTTGCTTTGAATAGTTCTTTGAAATGAGTAAGTCATTTTTCTGTCTTTGCAATAATCATTAGTCCGTCTGTGTCTTTGTCCAATCTATGTATTAATCCAGCTCTGATAAAGTTTCAAATACTTGGAAGATTTTTGAAATTATGATACAAAAATCAAACAACTGATGGATAGCTAACTTCTCGGACACTATTTGGGTGTGATAATACTCATTTTGGTTTGTTTATGATCATGTAATCTTCTTTCTCCAAAACTATCGGTATTTGTATTTGAGGTGCTTCTTCTAAAATTACTGGAGAAAGATATCTTTTGAGGTCGTCTATAAAAATTTCATCATTATTTTTGAGTCTATATGATTTTTTTATTGTTTTTGATCAAACTTTGATCCCTCATCTGGAAATGATATGATGAAAAAAATTTCTAGAATATGGAAATTGTGAGCTTAGTCGTGTATCTATTCTTTCTCAAGGTCAAGTGTATTTTAATGAGTTCATGGTTAAGTCATAAAGTTATCAAGTTAAAAGTTATCAAGTTGGAAAGTTATTAGTTAGTGGTAATTGGGAAGTGGTAATTGGTGTACTTCTTTTTCAAAGGAGGCTGATCTTCCCGTCATGAAAGGACGGGATAGGATGATTTATTTTAAATCCCTCTAGTTCCGCAATACAGTTCCCTTTTTTGTTAAACAAACCCCTCTACGATAGAGCAACTCCCCTTAACAGGGGAGGATTATAGTTTGATTTTAATCTCCCCGTGCCGCGCCCTGCACGAAGTTGCGGGGTTAAGGGGGAAGGACGAATGAAATGAGTCCAGGGGGTTTGTTCGAAAAAAAAACAAAATTCCTCTAGCTCCGCAATATAATTACATTTTCACTGTAGGGAAGTATTGTTACAAATCCTTTCCTTGGGGAATTAGGGCCTTCAGCAGGCACTA
>CAZSQL010000017.1:0-18404 GCA_964609035.1 uncultured Candidatus Peribacteria bacterium | reverse complement strand
TATCTGATAAATATAGAGAAATTAGGACAGAGATTGTATCTGTAATACAAGATATCAATTACACTACAGATTATGTAGGAAGTATGCTACAAAAAATATCTGTATACAAAAAACAAATATTATTGAACACAAAACAACTTAAAGAAACTAGAGCATGATTGGAAAGTACAAAGGAGATTATTTCACAATTTGCTAATTTTTTGTATAAAATAAACAACCAGATATTTGGTGAAAAAGAAATTGATGAGTTTAAGCTTTTTGCTATGAGCAATAATATACCTCTAACACTATCAAATGAATATATTGTAAAATCTATACTAGTTCAATTCAATCAGTTGATGGAGAATTTGGATGCTGATGAAGAAAAACAAATAAAATTAATTAGAACATTGAATGAGCTAAAATTGAAAGCGAGTAAAGATGTTGCAGAATATCAAGTAATATTAGATACTTTACATCAAAAAAAGAATTATCTAATTGAATTTATGAGATTATATAAAGATGATAAGTTGGCACAACAAAATTTTAACATGATATTTGATAGTAGAAAAGATGTACATAATGCTATGATAACTATGATAAGTAATATAATCCAAAAACAATACAATAGTGTAACTTTTGATATGGAAGTAAAATTTAAAGAACTAGAAGAATCGTATAATAAAGAAGTAAAAGACAAAACAACTTTACAACCAATGGCGTGGCCTATATACCCTATACAAGAAATTAGTATGTATTTTGGTGACAAAGAATTTGAGAAAGAATTTGGTATACCAAATTGGGGATTACAAATAAAATCCGA
Source organism: uncultured Candidatus Peribacteria bacterium (assembly GCA_964609035.1). Taxonomy (GTDB): domain Bacteria; phylum Patescibacteriota; class Gracilibacteria; order Absconditabacterales; family Absconditicoccaceae; genus JALOAF01. The sequence continues at coordinate 17,602 of CAZSQL010000017.1, read as the reverse complement.
ACAAATGACCCCAGTATATGCATCTAATGATGGTATAGTATATCATGTGACAGATAATGCATGAATAGGAATCAACTGGGTACTAATCGTTCATCCAAAGTGATATATTTCTGCATATATGTTTATGAACACATCGGTTGTACAAAAATGAGATATTGTAAGAAGATGACAATTATTGGGATATTCTGGTGGAGAACCATGAACAAAATGAGCTGGATTTATCTCTAAAGGTCCAAACTTAACATTCTTTGTATTTAAAGATGGTGTGGCACTAGATCCTTTACAATTTTTGGACTTAAGTGTAATAGAAAACAAAGATATCATACCAAATGAATATAGTATCAAGTATCTAAATGACAAATATGCTAGAAAAATAGATATGTCAGAATTAAACTTTATGTCAGGAGAAACAGTAACTGATAGAGCAGATACATTCCTAACAACATATTGAGTTTGAATATATAGAGAACTGGCTTTCTGGGAAGATGCTGTAAAATGAACAAATATCGACAGAGATATGGTTATATGTGTTGCTTTTGCAGAAAGTACACTTTGAAGATATTTATCTACTGCAAACAATATATGAAATGTATGAAACAACGACAGATGAGATAGAGTACCTATGAGTTCCGCATTATGATGAGCAAGAGCAATAGCTGACACAATGAATAATCAGTTTTTATGACACTACCATACTGTAAAACAACTTAGTAGATATGGTAATAGTGATGGTATGATATACGCATCTAGTCCAATAAATTGGCAAACAAATGTAACAAAATGTCTTAGTCAAATAAAATGATTTTATGTACCGGATGACTACCCTTTCAGAACTGGACCAAACCCAAGGATACTGGAAACAACCCAGAATACATGAACACTGTTGCAATAAAAGAAAAAATCCGGATTAATCCGGATTTTTTTATCTTCTGATACATTGTGATAAAATAACTTTCAATTCCTTAATTAAATCGTAATCGGACCACTCATCAACAATTTGTTCTTCAGTAGAATCTTTTATAAGTTCATATTTTTCTGACAAGTACTTTATATTTGCATGTATTATGCTACAATAATATTTATCTATATCTAAATCACTGAGTTCTAATCTCTTTATCTCATTTTCAAGTGATAACAAAACATTGTCTATTTCTCATAAATATTCATCTTTCAAACTAGTCCTATTTTCATTTATAGAATGACTTTCATCTACAATAGATTCTGGATCATTAAAAGATTGAACAATCAGATCATTTGCATTGTCTCAAATTTTTGGAATTTTGTGTAGTGTAGAGTCTACTTGACTAATATCTATTCATTCATTAGCCAAATCTTGCTGTAAGTTTACATTCATATCAATTGTTTATAATATCTAAATTTTTTCTATATCAAATCAATCTGGACGATCGAGTATTTTTCGTCAAAGAGATATCAACTCATCCCTAACACAATCAGCAGTAGCCCAGTCTTTGCTTTGTTTTGCTTCTCGCCTTTTTTGTGCTAAATCTTGGATGTTTGATGGAATTTTCACTTTTTCTTTTTGTTCTAATATTGAAAAATCAAACAAATCTAATCTTAAAAGTTTTTGATCCAATCGATATATTACTGAAGCTACTTCACTGTTTGGATTGTGTAATGCTTTGTTGATTTCTGCCAATAATTTTGGCGTATTGAGATCATCCAATATAGATTCCAAAGCATTATTTAAAAACTGTTTTCATTCTGTTGTTTTAAGTTTTTCTTCTAATTCTAAATAAGAATTTGCATCAATCTTGGAAAATTCTATTTTCGAAAGTTTTTTTATGATGTTTTGTCTTTGTTGTTTTGCTTGCTCTAAAACATCAGAATTGAAATCCAAAAAAGATCTATAGTGTGCAGTATAATAAAGCATTTTAAGATCTAACCCATCATATCATTGTGCCTCAATATCATCAACAGTAACCAATCATCATTCAGATTTAGATACTTTTTTTCATCCAAGATTTAAGAACTGATTGTGCATTCGATACTTTACCCAAGGTTTTTGTCAATAAGCACATTCACTTTGAGCAATTTCATTTGTGTGATGAACTCAAATATGATCAACTCATCATGTATGTATATCAAATTGTTCTCAAAGATATTTAGATGACATAGCACTACATTCTATATGCCAACCAGGGAACCCAATTCACCAAGGACTTTCTCGTTCCATTTGTCTTTTTTCTCAATTTTTGGAAAACTTTCGTAAAGAAAAATCTGTTGAATTTTTTTTATTTTCATTTTGTATTCTAGCTCATGCTTTAATAGATTGATTTTTTAATCAAGATAATTTACCATAATCTTCTATCTTTGATGTATCCATATAAATACCGTCTCATGATATTTCATAAGTATATCATTTTTGCTGTAATGTTTTTATCATATCTATTTGTTCTTTTATATGATCTGTAGCTCTTGGCATAGTATCAAATGGCTTGATATCTAATTTATCTAAGTATTTATAAAATTTATTTATATAAATATCAGCCAATTCTCGTACCGTTTTATTTTCTCTTTTTGCTCACTTTTCCATTTTGTCTTCACCGTCATCTCAATCATCGGTAAGATGTCAAACATCAGTCATATTCATAACGGTTTTTGTATTATATCACAAAACATTTTGAATAGTATTTCTCAACAAATCAGCAAAAGAAAAGGCCCTCATATTTCATATGTGTGGATCTCGATATACAGTTGGTCAACAAGAATATAATCCAACGAAATCTTTTTTTGGTCAAGTGTAGTTTGGATCTTCCATAAGTGGTATAAATTCCTCTTTTTGACGAGTCATCGTGTTGTAGATTTTTAATTTCATCATATATTTGTAAATATAAACAATGATGACAATATAGTTTTCTAACAAAATTTCAAATTTATTATTAGAAAAAACGACTTACTGGTTTCAGAAAGTCGTTTTTATAAATTTCTCAATAGTTCTAGCTAATAAGCGGGTATTTCTAAATAATAAACACCCTCCTCTGAATCATATTGAGTTGTGTAGTCTCGTTCCGATCCACCATACTTTGAAGAAAATGTGGCGAATCTTTGCTTAGCAAAATCCTGCTGAACAATAATAATCTGTTCTAATCTTTGCTCTTCTATAGCAATAAGATTTTCTACAAGATTTTTATTGTTGCCTGGAACATAATTCTTATAATAGTCCAACACATAAGTATATGGACTACAATTGCATTGCCAAGGATCTTGGAAATCGGTATCATCTTTGTAAAAAAGAAGAGCGATTTCCTTTTCGTGCTCGAGACTTCTAGTGCCTCCGTACCAATCGGGATTACCTCCGATTTGGCCAGTAAGATAGTCCATCTCAGCAGTTAAGAACATTTCAAAGAATCTAGGATAGACCTCATAAAGATCTTTTGGAACCGCTAGTCGCATTTTTTTAAATGCATTATTTGCAGTATTTTCCCACCTAAGTTCTAAGAACTTTTTGATAATTTTTTCCTGCATACAGCCCATACAGAACTGTGTAGTGTCTGGCATAATCTCATTTTTATAAGTTTGGCCAAACTCATTTGTTCCTTTGTTATACAATGGACTGTAACCTGCTGGACCATTAAGAACAATAACTTCATCGTCCCAACTATAGGATTCGGTATTTGTTCTGCCCAGCTTTATATGGTATTGACTGTTTTTGTGAGTTTTTTCTAAATCAGTTAAAACCACAAAGTTTTTCTTCCATAAATGCCACCCAGGCTGGAGTTCTTCTTTTTTGCAAGAAGACAATGTTGATAAAATAAAAATTACCAACAAAAAATACAATGTAACTAGTTTTTTCATAATATTAAAAGTTTATTTGTTTGACTTTTTATTTACAATTCACTTTAGCTTTATAAGTAAAATCAAAAGAAAGTCAATCTAAAAATAAATTTTATATGCTTTTAGCAAATATTGATTTTTTTTTGTTTTTAATTATACTTTTTGCAAATTTATTACAAAAAAATAGTATGCTAAACTTTGGTGTATTGTGAATAAATGCCAGGAACTTGTCTTATATAAAAAAATTTAATGATAAGAAGGCTATACGTCTAGCAAATGACAAAATAGAAACCAAAAATTTCTTGTCTGCTAGATGAATACCTTTTGCAAAAACTTACGCAATCATAAAAGATCGTAATCAACTTTTTGATATGGACTTTAGTTTATTGCCCAATAAAGAATTTGTCATAAAGCCAAATAGATGATCAAAGTGAAAATGAATTTATGTGACTAAATTTTTGGGTAAAGTAGAAAAGACGCCAAAAGACAGCGATAAACAAGATATTTTATCAAAAATAATGAGTAAATTTAAAGAATTTGAACAAAAAATACAAAAATTGCCAAATTTGCCACATTTTTATGGTATAAATGGTGAAATAATAGATGACAACACATTTAGAAGATATATACTAGATAATCTTGACGGGAAGAACTCCATGACAAGCTGATGAGATAAGGTAATAATAGAAGAAAAAATATTCCCTGGAGAATGATTTAAAAATTTTTGTAAATACTGATTGGCTGATATCAGAGTAATAGTATTTAACCTAGTACCTATAGGCGCCATGGTAAGAATGCCTACAAAAAAATCTTGATGAAAAGCAAATTTAGCAGCTGGATGAATCGGTTTTGGGATAGAAGTTTGAAGCGGAAGAATAAACTCTATGTTTCAAAAAAAAAGAATATATAAATCAAATTTTACTGAAGATTTTAAATCTTTTAAAAATCTAAAGATACCTTACTGGGATGACATTCTATTTCTATCTTCGAAAATTCAATATTTTGTAAATTTATGATATTTAGCTTTGGATTGGGTAATAACTGATGAATGACCAAAACTCTTGGAAATAAATGCAAGGGCTGGATTAGAAGTACAAAATATATCGGGTATAAAATTATGAAATGTACTAAATAAAGTATCTGATTTAAAAATATCCGATCCAGAAAAATGAGTAGAGATCGCAAAAACACTGTTCTCAAAAGAAAGATCCAAATTGCAAAGAGAAGAAATATTATATCTATCACAAATTGGAACTATCACAATAGATAATGACAGTCAAGCTCAATATGATGATATAATAGTTAAAGTAAATATAAATAAATCGGAAAACTATGTGTCAAAAGAAATATTCCAATCAATTAAAGAAAACAACAAATCAAGCATCAATCTGGAGCTACAAGAAAATAACATAACTATAAAAAACATAAAATTTCTAATGGATGAGACACTTTGAGAAAATGAAACAATACTTTGAAAAGCCACCAGTTCCAAATTTTTGATAAAGCCTTTGGAAAAAGCAAAAAGTAATATAAATATATTGAATACAAAAAATATTGAGATAGAACAAAAAAATAAGCTTCACAAAATAGATAATGATATAAGTAAAATTGGTAAAAAACTAATTTTATGAAAAATTTTGAAACCTATAAATTATTTAGAAGAGTTGGATAAATTTATATGACATAAATGAAAATATAATCCAAAATTTAAATACAAATTCCTAGAAAATAAAGAAATAGAAAACATACAAAAAGAGCTTTTGCAAATACAAAAAGAATTAAATACAAAAAATTATGATAACAAGTTGTAAAAATTATTTTTAGATAAAATCCAAGATCTATTGTTTAGAGCCAATTTAATTAAAGCTTATAAAACAAAAAATTACAAAAACATACTTTTGTACAACGAAAAGTTATTTGGGAAAATTGACAATAAATTATTAAAATTATCAAAAGATAAGATATTTGAATGAGGCCCTGAAGATAAGTCATTACTTTGAAAAATGCTAAGTATAGGAGAGGTAAAATCTGCTATAGAAAAACATTTAAATAAAAAATGAATAGAGTGAATAGATACGATAATAACATCAACTACCCTATCTAGGATGAGTATTTCTATGTGAAAAAATGCTAAAATAAAAATAAATAGACTTGTGCCGTTTCAAGAATTAGAATTAGAATCGATTCTAGCACATGAAATAGATACTCATCTGGTGAGATACATAAATTGATCTAGAAGTGGCTGGAAGATATTTAGAGAATGAGTTTGATTTCACATAACAGATGAGGAATGATTGGCAATATACAATGCAAACAAAAATCTACCAAGCAAATATGAAAAATTGAGTATATACAAGAAGTATTTTTTACTTAGAGAAGCTCAAAAATATTCGTTTTCAAAATTAGTAGATTTAGTAAAATTTTTGTATCCAGAAAAAAGAATTGAATGGGTGTTTAATACCATACTAAGAATGAAAAAATGAATAATGGACACATCTGTAGTAAATGAATGAGCAGTTTTTATGAAAGAAAAGGTTTATTTGGATGGATATGTAAAAATCAAGGATTGGGTAGAAAAATGATGAGAATTAGAGAATATGTACAAAGGGAAATTGAGATTGGAAGATTTAGATTTTATTAAATAAATAAAAGATATATGTTTGATATATTAGAATATGGATCTGGAAAAACAATATATGATTACAAAATACTTAAGAAAAAAGCCCTATTGGAAAATTTTGATAAAAATAATTTCTTTAATAAAACTTATAAAGTTAACCATAATTTATTTATTGTTTACTCTTGAAATAATCCAATATGATTTATTTGATATAAACAAAAAAAAATAGAAAAATTATCACACAATTTTCTGATCTTAGATTTCTATGTGAGCAAAGAGAACCAATGAAAATGAATCTGATGAATCATATATGATTATATGGAAAATAAGATATTAGAATGTGATAAAAATATTGTGAGGCTTTGTTGTAAAATAACAGAAACCAATACTGAATCTATAGGATTTTTTGAAAAAAAATGATTTGAAAGAGTATGAGAAGAAACGTTTAGTATATATGATAAAGAAAAAAATAAATATTATTCATCAATACTTTTTGAAAAAATAATAAAAAATTAACTGATATAGATTATGATAAGTCTAAGTTTTTTGACAAAATTATAAAAAAATATATAATAATTATAATAAAATTAAATTGAATATTTTTTATTATTTTATTATATTAGAATATGAAAAACTATACAGAATATGCAAATAAAATTGAATGAATAGAAAAGACATTAGCTGGAATGTTATGACTTAAACTAAGCTATGTAAAATCTGAATCTGAATCGATGAATAAATATGTTAATTACATATCTAATAAATTTTTTCCAAACAAAAAAGAGATAACTCAATATGATATAGAAGAAAGGCTTGTCGTGATACAATCCGCTATAAAATGATATAAAAATCTAAAAAGAACTATTCAAAATGATCAAGAACTGACTCCAAATCTAAAAAAATTTATCATAAAAAGGCTGCAAGAGAATTTAAATAGGGCTAAAATAGCAAAGAGATCTGTATTTTTTGAAGCTGAAAAATTTGGTTATGACATATTATTTGAAGAATCAACATTTGAGATTAAAAAAAATAACGATAAAATTAACAAAATATGATTTTGAGAAGAATTCAATAAGAAAAAGAAAAAATATTTGAAAGATATAGATATTTTACAAACCAAAATATATGGGCCTAGAATTACTGATGTAAAAGAGGAAAAAGATCTGATAATATCTATATGTAATGAAAAATATATAAAAAATTCTGGAAATCTTTCTTTAGAAGAAAAAATATTTTTTGAAAATTTTTTATGAAAATTTACAGATAATATAGAACCAAAAGATATCAAAATAGCAAAAAAACTACCATCAAGATGAAACCTGAGTATGGATGATATTATGTCGTGAACAGAACATATAAAAAATATCTTTTATCCAAATATAAAACGAGAACAAAAAAAAGAAAAAGGGAAAAAATGATATTCTGTTCCATTTGAAACAAAAATTCGTGAATATCCAGATCAAGAAAGCGATGATTTTAATAAAATATTGACCACAATATGACATGAAGATGCTGGGCATATGGTAAGAGGAGACAATCAAGAAAAAAACTGACTTATAATTGCTTGAGCTTGATATGAAAATATTGAAGAATGAATAACTAAGCTAAATGAATGATTATTAAAATATAGTTTAGATGAATACCCTTTGATACCAAATGATACTTTTATGGCTGTTTTCATATGAGAGAATTATAATTTTGAAGATACTTATAAATTAATCAAAATTATAAAAAAGCTTGGTATAAATTGACAAATAGACATAGAAAAAGAAAAAACAATATCTAAAGCTGCACTTAATTTAGCAGAAAGAGTAAAGTGATATTATCCACGAGACGGGAAATGATCTAATAGAAAAGACGTAATATATTTTAGGTGAGAAAAAAAAATAATAGAATATTTAAAATCTCTACCTGATAATGAAGCAAGAGCAGAATGGTATAGAAAAGCCATGAGTGCAAAAGTTTCTTTTGAAGATATCTTTACTATAGATGAACTTTTGGAAGAAATTGGACCATCAACCGAAAATACGAGTAAAAATAAATTAGTGGATAAAATATTTAACGTGAAACTAGAAAAATGAGTATGAGCATTTAGTAAAGTACAAGGAGAAGATGGGAAAAGAAATATTGATAAAAATTTACTTAATGGAGACTTCAGGTTTAATGGGATGGAAGAATATTCCATGAGAGAAAAAAAAGCGATAATAGAGTTATTTAATATAGTAAAATATAAAAAGTATAAAAGTAAAAATATAAGTGAAGATGATTATAAAAAAATAAATAAGGATTGAAAAATATAATTAAATATACATATATTCATATTGGTTTTGTTTTTATTTTATAATAAATGTGAATATATGTATCTAGTATGATTTTATTCAAAAAAAAATCTATATAAATTAAATAAATTCGAATATTATAAAAACAGTTTTTTTGATTTACAAAAAAAATGAATAAATGTTATTTATTTTTATAAAGAAGATAAAGATATATATTTGGATCAAGTGATAATAGAAAATATAAATAATATGTGAATCAAAATAATACCGTTTCACAATGAGTTAGAAATAGTAGATAATCTATCAAAATTAGATTGAAAAATATTTATAAATACTTTTGAAGAACAAGAAATCAGATTAGTCAATCAAATAAGATTAAATTTGAATCAAAAAACAACAGATAATCCAGAAATATTTTTAAATAAATATTTACAAAGAAGTATAATTTGACAAAAATATCCTGAGACCACAATTGATTATAGATTACTATCAGTAGATGAACTAATTAATTTACCAAGAGATGATATTAAAAGATATCCATATATCATGAAACCTACATGAGGAATACAAAGTAGTGGAGTATCAAAAATAGACAATTATGAGGACTACAAAAATTGAATTGAATATACTTTGCATTCAATAAATAAGTTAAAAGAAAAAAAACTTGCAGATCAAAAAATATTGTTAGAAGAATTTATTGACGGTGAGATGTATACTATCGATTATTATGTAGATGAAAAACAAAAAATATATTCGTCAATGCCTGTCATGGTAAAATTATGAACAGATTATTGAATAAATGATTTTTGTAATATAGTGAGAATAATTTCAAATGATGTGGAAAATAGTGTAGATGAGAAAAAATTAAATGAATTTATAAAAAAAACTGTGGATGCAGGAAATATAAAAAACACTTTTGTACATCATGAATTTAAAATAAATTCAAAATGAGAATACAAAACAATAGAAACAAACTGAAGAATTTGATGATTTAGATTAGATATGTATCAGTTGTGATATGAAACAAACTTATTATCTTTGCCATTTTTAAATGATATAAAATCACATAAATTAGAGTATAATATAGCAGTATTCGCGTTATATCCAAAAAAGAGGGCAATATTTAATTGATATAATGAAAATATAGTAGAAGAAATAAAACTACTGGGATCATTTTATAGAATAAACAAATGAGAGAAAAAAATATGAGAGGAGATATGACTCACTAGAGATGGATATAGTAAGACATGATCTATAATTTTGAAAAACAATAACTACGAACAATTTAAAAAGGATTTTGATTTTATAGAAAAAATTTACTTTGAAATAATGAAAATAGATTAATGATAGGTCTAAATTATGTTTATTATAGACATAAAGACAAAATAATCTTAAGGAGTTATTTAACACTTTTTTGAATAATATTAAAAGAAATTAATGATGAGTGTGAAATTAATGATTTAATTGCAATAAGAATAATTAATAAGTTAAAGACAATAAACACCAAGACTGCAAAAAATATGATAAAAAATGCTGATGAAAAATTGTTTGATTCAGTACTGATAAAAAAATTAATGTTTTTATCATATGATTATGAGATATGAGAGAAGTTTTTGTGAAGAAAAATTGTGGTGAATAAGCTTAAAATTAATAGAATAATTAGTACAATTAATAAAATTTATTGAATTAATTATAAAAAAGAAATTAATTTACTGGACACAAAATATTACAAACCCAAAGAATATAATAAATTGTCAAAACAAGTTTATATTAATTCAAAAAGCGAAATAGAAAAATATATAAAAATACTTTCTGAAATATTAGAAAAATCTTGATATGAAGAAGAATCATCTAATATAATAAATGTATTAGATAAATCTATAATCAAAATAAAATATTGTGATAGCAATAGTTCTTATACAAGAATAGTTGATGATGAGATATATCTATATTTAAACAATAAAACTAAAACTACTTTATACCATGAATTTACTCATACAATTCAACAAATTATAAGAAATATATATAATATAAAATTAAAATGATTTGAAACGACACTACAAAACGAATGAATAGCAAATTTTATGGCTTATAATTTATTTGAAAATATTGAAACTGGAGAATTGGAGATTATAAATTTAAATCACTTATTTTTCCCCAAATATAGTTATCTATATAAAAAAATTTATAGCAAATGATCAAATAATTCTAAAAAAAATTACAATTTACTGAAAAAAAATGCACAAAAACTCTGATATAAAGAAGAAAATGAAATATTAAATTTATATTATAGGTTTTTTAAGTTTTTACCATTGAACCAAAATAAGTACTTATATCCTAAAGAGTTGTTGTATAAAATATGATATGAAAAAATTATTAAATCTTTTGTATGAAAAAATCCAATAAGACATCTAGCAGACCTATTATTGTATAAAACATAAATATAAAATAAGCTATTAAGTTTTGAAAAAAAATGAGAAATCCTTATTGTTTTTGACAATTAATTTATTTAATTTAGCAAAATGAAAAAAATACTATGATTAATATTGTTACTCAATGGATTTTTATCAATTGTCTCTGCTCAGACTTATTGTGATGCAGATAGATTTAATATAAAATGAGATAATGAAATAACTATAAATCAAGTATCAGAATATACAATAATAGATATGGTGTGATTTGTAAAATCCAATGAAATAAAGGCTAACTATAGTTTGTGGAAATGAGATCAAAGGATGGAATCGGCTCAATGAGATAAATTTTTCTATAATTTTGAAAGTGAATGACAATATATTTTGAAGTCAGAGTTTTCTATAGAATGATGTAAATATGAGATAGAAAAAAATCTAGATGTATTTTATAAATCTATAGTATATATTTGACATGATTTGGATGAGTTTAAGATATGATATGAGACAAATTTTAGAAATAATTCAATATTGTTTAATAAAGTAATTGTGTCAAATACAATATTTTCAGAAGATGATATAAAAACCAAAATATTGGATAAACAAAATGCAATAAAAAATGCTGACACAATAATTGTAAACAACAAAGAAACTGATGCAATATTTCAAACTATATCAAAATTATCAAAATCGGAAAATTTAAATTTGTCTAATAAGGAAATATTTGTAATAAATAATACCAACAAACATTTTATGAAAAGAATATTGTCAAAATATATGCTCATAATAAACAACAAGAACACTTATGTAGTTTGAAGTAATCATTTATTAAATTTACTTTCTGATCTATCTTTTGGTAGAAATGTGATAGACGAGTCTCTGATAGAAGTATTTCCGCTATCATTTAAAAAAACATCAAGATGGATGGTGCTATCATACTTAATAGATAATTTAATAGCAAATGATCTACCTATAAATCTAATATGATTATTGTTGACATTAACAGTAGCGGCATTAATAATAACAGTATTTAGACAAATAATATGATTTTGAGTGTTTGGGACCTTTAGTCCTCTACTCTTTTGACTTTCTATACTGGTTTTGTGAAATCAAGCAAGTGCCATATTTTTTGTAATAGCATTTATAGCTACATTATTGACAAGAATTATAACCAAAAAATTTTATTTATTACACAGTGCAAAAATTTCTTTATTGATTATAATATACTTTCTCACGATACTTATTATATTGTGATTGGATAAAATAATATGAACCAATTTAATAGATTTACAAATATTTAATAATGCTTTCTCCATATTCCCAATAATTTTTTTGATACTATGAACAGACAAAATATTTAATGAATGATTTAAATTATTTAGTAAAGGTTGGCTATTTTCTCTGTGAGAATTTATATTGATATCTGTAATTGTATATGCTATAATAAGTTCTGTTTGGATAAGACTTATATTGTTATCTTATCCTGAGTTAATTATCTTAATTTGAATATTGGTAATGTTGGTTTGAAGATTTACTTGATTGCAAGTTTTAGAATATTTCCGTTTTATGCCACTTTTGAAATGAGAAGGTGATGAGGAGGAATAATTAGTATAAAGTTTTCAAGTTAGAAGTTTTCAAGTTAGAAGTTATAAAAATAACTTTATGAATTAAGTTACCTAAATATATTAAAAACAACTAATGAACGACTATACCAAATATAAATTTTTGATTTTAAACTTGTTTTTTGATTTTGATTAGATAATCTTTTGGGGCGATTTTTTTATTATTTTTAAATATTTTAATATGATTTGGATTATATTATTGGGTGTTTTTATGTTTATGCTTTTGATCATACTACATGAAATTTGACATTTCATCACAGCAAGAAAATCAGGTGTAAAAGTTTTGGAATTTGGGATAGGTATACCACCCAAAATACTTTCTCTATGAAAAGATAAAAAATGAACAGAATACACATTAAATCTCATTCCTCTTGGATGATTCTGCAAACTTAAATGAGATGACCCAAGCAATAAAGCCGAATTTCATGCTAAAGATAGTTTTATTTCTGCTAAATTTTGGAATAAAATATTGATTTTAGCTTGATGAGTATTGGCAAATTTATTTGTAGCATGGATTGTATTTACAGCTGTATTTGCAATATGAACCAAACCAATATCTGTATTGCCAGAAAATGCTATAAAAGGTGAATCTCATAGCTTGCTAATGCCCACCTATTCTCATTTAGAAAAAGAGTGATTTATTTTGTGAGAAAAAACAGATGTACCATTGATAGTAGATGTGGTCATGGAATGAAGTATAGCACAAAATCTTGGATTTCAATCTGGTGATATAATCCATAAAATAAATGAAATAGATGTGCATGCTTGGAATATATGATTGATATTAAAAGAAAATATTGGAAAAGAAATAAATATATCATACAAAAGAGATCAAAAAATCAACTTAGTAAACACAGAATGTCCACAAGATAATTGTGTCTTGGGTATTGCATTTACAACATCATGAAGTTTACAATTACAAGATATAAAATACCCTATACACAAAGCAGCTTGGATGTGAATAAAAGAAATATGAGCACAGATAGATCTTACCTTTTCTGCATTATGAAGATTGGGAAAAAACCTTATATCATTTAATGGCACAAAAATTAAATGATCATTGTGATGACTGACATGACCAGTTTGAGTTATTAAATTTGGATGAAATTTATTGGATAGTGGATGACGAGTTTTGTATTTAGCATTTGCGGGATTGATATCTTTGGCACTAGCAATATTTAACATATTACCAATACCAGCTTTGGATGGTGGTAGAATTATAGGAGTTTTAATACAAAAATTGGGAAGACTCAAAGCTGAAAAATATTTTGTAGTAGAGTGATATATCAATACTGTATTTTTTGTTTTATTAATGGCTCTTTGAATTTACATAATATTCAAAGACTTAGTAGTATTTCGATGAATTAAAATACCATTTATAGGATAAAATATCTATACCCAATTTTCAACTACAAATAAAATAGTCCGCATTTTACGGACTATTTTTTGCAAAACATCTATATTATTTTGATTAACAACTACTATCTTTTACCATATTGTCATACTCATAAGCTTTTTTTGTATAATCTGGAAGAGAATATTCTAAATTTTCTCTTTTTTCTTTTCTTAAAGTTTGATAAAACTCTTGCATTTCTTTGATTACATCTACACTTACACACTTATTGTTTTCTGCCATTTTTATAAGTTCTTTGTAATACTTTTCCATACTGTACTTTCTTTCTAAAAGTTCTCAGTTGTTACCAAAAGTGTTTTGCAAAAATATTTCAGCCTTTTGAAATAAAACCTCAAATCCAGAAAAAACACTAACCTTTTCTGCTGGGTGTTTTTGTATATAAGACCATGACATCAAAAGCAAAATAACTCATATTCAAAATTTTATCAAATTTCTTTTTAACTGACCTTTATCAGCCTTGCTTATGATTTCTTTGGTTTGTGGATGATGCACAGAATAATCATCTTGATCAATTGTTGTCTTATTTTCTTCCATGATCAGTATTTATATTATCAATATAAAAATCTTGTAACTAGTTTTTTGTATTGTTTTTGCCCAGATTTTCAATAGATATTATTTACAATTTACAGTGTGCAATTTACAGTTAATGGATTACTCATTCCTTTTATAATTAATTTATATCATGAAAATAGCCTTTGTAAACTGCCGGATTATGCCTTGAGGAGTTTTGAATGTGTTTCAAGATATGATAGAATCTGAAAATTTTTCTCAAGCAAAAATTTTTACAGTTTTTTCAGACAGAAATGTCTTAGAAACTTCAAAATGAAATATAGAGATAGTGACAGCATTGCCATCATGGTTAAATAAATTATTTTTAAAATTTTCTAAGAAATGATGATTATTATGATCAATATTAGATTATCGCAATCTAATGTTTTTCTATATTCCACTTATGAAAATTCTTAGCAATAAAATACAAAAATATACTCCACCAAAAGTAATTATATCTTCTTTTGCAATAGCCAAAAATTTAGATTTCTGCAAATTGGATTATACTGGTGTATTCAATCCAGTGACATCTTTGTATTTACATTCTCCTATGCAATATATACGAAGTCATTACCAAGAATATACAAAAAAGCTTACATGATATAAACTCAAAATTTTCCAAAAAATTACACCAAAACTTAGAAAACGAGATAAATTATTTACAAAATATGACAATGTTTTTGCAAATAGTCACTATACAGCCCAATTGGCAAAAGAGATATACAATATTGATTGTAAAATAAAATATCCAAAAATAGATGGTAATTTTTTGAGTGCATCAGTAAATATAAGTCCAAACAATTATTATATTTATGCGGGAAGATTGGTTAAATTTGTCAAAGAGTTAGATAAAATTATCCATTTGTTCAACGAGATACAACAACCATTATTGATAATGTGAAGCGGTCCAGATGAGGAGTATCTAAAATCTATAGCAAAAGGAAATATTATATTTATCTGACGAATCCAAGATCCAGCAGAAAAGATGAAAATTATCCAAAATGCAAAGTGACTAATCAATATCACCAAAGAAAGTTTTGGAATATGCACAGCAGAATCTTTACTCCTGTGAGTACCGGTGTTTGCTTACCATGATTGAGCATCTGTAGAACTTGTTGACGCAGAGAGCTGAATATTATGTCCAGATAAGCATCAAAAGACATTGGTAAGGTGTTTTTATGAGTTTATGCAAAAAGATCGAGATAGACAAAAAATTCAAAACAACATAAGACTAATATTAAACCTTTATTAGGTCTTGTTATGAGCAATATCATTATTCTGATACAATAATATATATGCCTCCAAAATATACATGCCTCCGGCGGGCTATTTTTGATGGCGCAAAAATAGCAAAAACGCCTTTTTTATATAGCTTGGTCACAGTCATACATAAGGATTGATGAGTAGTGGTTGAATACGAAGGAAGTTCGCATCTAGGCAATGCCGCCTAGTAAAAGGCTCACTTCCTTTAGTTTCTTTTGTAATGAATATTTGGAAATTTCATTAAATCTGACGAGCCTGCCTGCGGTAGGCAGGTGTGACCAAGAATTTGACTCTTTTCTATCATTAAAAAAATCAATTTATTATATATAATTTTTATTTTGAAAATTAGTCACTACAAAATTACATTTTCTTAATCACGTAGATAACTCTTTCAATATCACCATCAAACAGAAAATATTTGTGTTTTTCTTTGATATCTAGTTTGTATTTTTTGCAAATATTTTTGAGACTTTCATATTCACTTTCATCATATTGCTTATAGAGTATGAAGTGACCTCATTTTCTCAATAAATCATAACTTCGTGGAATAACCTTATCTATATAAGCAACCGCTCTAGCAGTCACAAAATCAAATTTCTCTTCAAAATCTTCTATCCTAGTTCGCTTACATTCTACATTTTTTAATCATAATTTTTGGATCATATCATTTACTGCATCTACCTTTTTTCTTCTAGCATCTATTCATGTAAATTTAGCACCAGAATTTGTCATAGCCAGTGGAAGTAATGGAAATCATCATCAAGTTCAGACATCACAAACAGTTTTACCATTTTTTATTTTCAGAAAATTATTTAATTCTATACTATCATTGATGTGTTTTACCAAAATCCCATCAGCATCTCTGATAGCAGATAAGTTTATCTGATTATTTTTTTCTAAAAATACTTTAATTAATTTATCTCGCATCATACAAATTAGTTATAAAGTTTTCAAGTTAAAAGTTTTCAAGTTATCAAGTTTTTTTGCTTTTAACTTGATAACTTTATACTTTTAACTTTTTACTGTATTAATGTATCACATAAGTATCGATCAATGCAGTATCTCATGCAGTAATAATTCATAAAATATATTCATCTTTTCTACCATTTTCTGTGATAAAAACTACTCATAATTTTTCGTTTCTTTGTTTTTTTAATGTAAATAATTTATCTATTTCATATATATTATACTTTTTGTTTACAAATATAACATACTGAGAATCGTGTATCAATGGAATATCTAATACTTTTATATCTTTTATATCTTTTTGATTCTCATCTTTTGTTAACCAAGATAAAACTTCACTCTCACTAAGCACTCAAAGATAAGTTTCATTTTCATCATACACAGGCACATGAGAGTAGTCATGGTCTTCCATTACTTTGATTATATTTATTAGTTTATCTTCTGATTTACAGGTAAAAACTTTTTTTCAAAAAAGGTCTATACATCTAGGTGGCTTTTTGATACTATCAGCATATCTAGCCAACTGAGCTATTGCATATTCGCTAGGATATACATAGGTATGTCAGTCAAGTTTTATTCAATGAGAAATTTGGTTTCTTATCTCACCAAAATATTTGATCTGAAATTGATAAAGTTTTACAAACCGTGATATATAGTAATTTCAATTTATAATTCTTTTTACCTTT
>CAZSQL010000016.1:0-18776 GCA_964609035.1 uncultured Candidatus Peribacteria bacterium | reverse complement strand
TTTCAATTTTAATATCAAAATTTTTAATATCAAAATTATCAGGCAGATTAAGTCCATTACTTTGTTCTGTGTTTTCTATGTTTTTTACAATATCTGTCATTTATTTTAGTAAGAAATACTAAACCATATTTATTTTAACTAAAAACAAATAATTGTAAAAAAAACGCCAAAATATTAGCTTTCAGATATTTACATTTATCTAAATTATTTTTTATTATAAAATTTTTTACTATATTTTTCGATTTATTTCTTTTTTTCAATTATTTTTTAGTATTTCATTTATTTTAGAAAAATGTTTGCATCCAAAAAATCATTTATGAGAACTAAATGGTGATGGATGAGCTGCTTGTAAGATTGTGTGTCTACTTGTGTCTATAAGTGATTTTTTTTGCTGTGCAAAACTGCCTCGTAGCACAAAAATTAATCAGTTTTTCTTGTCTGATAATTTCTTTATTGTGGCATCTGTAAAAATTTCTCGTCCAATTTTGCTATGAGACATTGGTTCTCATTTTATTACAGTCAAAGATGAGTTTATCATAAATACTCACTGCTCTGCTCGATTTTGCAAATATCAATCTTTTGGTATTTCTATTCACAAATCATCTTTTATTTCTTTAAATATGTTTTGTAGTGATGGAGGTTGTTTAATTCCAGGCAATACAGAAAAACATAGTCAATGAGCTTGTCATGGTCCATGATAAGGATCTTGTCATATTATTACTACTTTTACTTTTTCAAATGGTGTTGAATTATAGGCGTTAAATATATTTTTACCTTCTGGATAAATTATCTTTCATTCATTTTTTTCTTTTTCTAAAATTTTTTTAATTTCCAAAAAATATGGTTTTTCAAACTCTTCTTTTAAAATTTCTTTTCGACTTGATTCTATTTGTACGTTTAAATTATTCATAAAAAATAATTAAAAAATTTTAAAATTAAAAAAAATAAATCAAGGCTGGTAGGAATCGGACCTACGATTTCAGCTTCGGAGACTGATGTGTTACCACTACACTACAACCTTATATATTTGATATAATACAAAAAATATCTTTTCTTTCAATCAAAATTTTTATAACAAAAAAAATCAGGGACAGAGGGATTTGAACCCCCGACACGCGGCTTTGCCCCGCAGTACTGCGGGGTACCCACCTGAGCTGTATTTAAAAAAAAATTAAATCTTAACAAAAAAAATCAGGGACAGAGGGATTTGAACCCCCGACACGCGGCTTTGGAGACCGCTGCTCTACCACCTGAGCTATGCCCCTAGATTTGGTTTTTTTTATAAAACTTATTAAATGCGGCTTTACCCCGCAGTACTGCGGGGTACCACCTGAGCTATGCGCCTAATTAGATAGTTTAAGAGTTCATAAAAGAGTATGAACACTTTTTAACTTTATAAACTTTATACTTTTCACTAAATTAAAATCTAAACTATAAGCCTGATTATGTATTATGACATAATATGTCTAAACCAATTTTTAATTGGTATTGTGCACTTCTTCATCACAAGAATGAGTAAGCTTGCATTGATTACGGTTTACCCCTCGACAAACAATCCGTTTGACTGAGTAGAAGTAGCCTTTGCGGACATCTTCACGTTGCATATTTCTCCCGAACAAGTCGGAATAGTTTTCGTTTCTGTGGCACTTTCGTTTGCCTCCGAAGTCGGAGCGGTCCAAGATCCGTTAGATCTTAATCTTTTTTTAATGTCAGGACTTTCCTCTCTACATTTTTGCAGAGTAATGTCTTGTTTAGACAGTTATTACTTTTACTGAAATTAATATAAAGTTCAAGGATTTTTTTTATTTTTATTGTAAAGTAATATTATTTTTATAATATAACTTTGTTTATTTTAACTAATCTTATGAAAAAAGAAAATATAGATTTTTTGTTTGAAAGTTTGGACAATATGTATCCAGATGCTGATACAGAATTGAAATATTGAAATAATTTTCAATTATTGTTGGCGGTTATTATGTCAGCTCAGACAACAGATAAGCAAGTAAATAAAGTGACTGAAAAACTTTTTAAAAAAGTTTTTGAACCAAAAGACATCTTGAATATGTGATTAGATAATTTTACGAAAGCTATTTCTTCTATAAATTATTATAAGACAAAAGCTAAAAACATATATGCTACCTGTGAGGTTTTAAATAAAAATTTAGATTTCTTGTCGCCTGATTTAAATCTTTTGACTAAACTTCCATGAGTTGGTATCAAAACTGCTAAAGTAGTTTCTCATGTGTTATTTTGAACAAAAGTAATTGCCGTAGATACACATGTACACAGAGTGTCAAATAGATTATGATTAGTAGATTCAAAAGTGCCAGAAAAAACTTCAGAATTACTTGAAAAAATAGTGCCAGATAAATACAAATCTATAGCACATCATTGATTGATATTATTTTGACGTTATCATTGTACTGCTAGAAAGCCGAAATGTGATACTTGTCCTTTCAGTGTGTTTTGTAAATTTATTAATAATTAGTTAGTGGTAATTGGAAAACTCTTAACTCTGAACTATAAACTGTAAACTGTACACTGTAAATTGTTTTTTTAAATTATAATTGAAAATATGTTTGCTATGCAAGAGCCTACTTGGTGATATAATTTGTTATTATTTTTGAATGAATACATGAAGTATCATGACTTTTTATTGTTATCTGTTCCTATTACTGCAGATATATTTGTATTTTTTTATCCAATATTACTTGTAGTTTTATATTTGATAGGTCTGTTTAAAAACAAACAATCTTACAAAGAATCTGCTTTGTGGATATTTTGGTCTTGAGTTATATCTATGTTGTTTAATATTTTTATACAATTTTTTTGTGATAAAGTTAGACCAAATATTTTATTATGATTGGATCATGAAAAGATAGAAACTGTTTTACATAAATTTTTACCACAAAGCTCTTTTCCATCTGATCATGCAGCTATGTCTATGGGTATTGCAGTTTGAATTATATTGTGGTGAATTAAAAATAAAAACAAAAAATTTATATACATATGAATAGCTTTTGTGCTATTTTCATTGATTATGTGACTGTCTAGAGTAATGGTGGGAGTACATTGGCCTACAGATATTATTGCAGGAATTATTGTTGGGATATTGGTTCCTTTAATATTATTTCAAAAAAATATTTATGAAATTCTAAGAAAAATTTTAGTATTGCCACTTATTGATTTACAGAAATTTATTTGGAAATTGTTTGGTGTTAAATATTAATTTTATATTTTTAATCTAAATCTTAGATGAAAAAATTATTAATTAGACTATTTGTTGTTTTATCTATCATTATTTTGTTAATTTTAGCTTTATGGGCATATTTAGGTTGATTTTCCAAGCTTAATGTAGAGGAAAAGGAAATGTGACCATATACAGTTGTTTATGCAGAGCATATTGGAGATTATAAAAAAGTTTGACCAATTATGGAAGATATTTATCAGTCATTAAAAGATCTAGATGTTGAACAAAGTTTTTGAATTTGACTTTATTATGATGATCCAGCTACAACACCAAAAGAAGAATTAAAAAGTAAAGTTTGAAGTGTTATAAATCCAGATGATTTGCAGAAGTTTTTTGATTCTTGACTTGAATATGATGTTATGAAGATTGAGAAATGAGAAAAAATTGTCGTACAATTTCCTTATAAGAATATGCTTTCTTATATATTATGACCAATTAAAGTTTATCCATTTTTGAGAAATTATATCATAGAAAAGTGATATGATATTAATATGGTAGCTATAGAATTGTATGATATGGAAAATAAATTAATTTATTTTGTGGTTGAAAAATAGTTTATTTATTTTCTGAGTCCATATCTTTTTTTAGTGTTTCAATTAATTCTTGGTATTTCAATGATCGTGTTTCTTGTCTTTTTATAAATTCTTCTCTATCTATTTTTCAAGAATTTAGATCGTGAAGATTTTTATATTGTTGATGTTGATTTGCTGATTCTAAAACATCCATTCTAGTTGTCATGTTTTGTTTTAATATTTAAAAAGTCTTTTAAAATTTCTATATGATTGAAGGCTAAGTCCAAATCTAATATTTTATTGTCTATATTAAATCGTTTTCATTCACTTAACTCATTTGGATCTAATGATATATCTCATATAATTTCTCATAAATAGTAATTTGCCTTTACTAAGACTCAATTATTCATATCATAATCATATATTCCAAATTTCTTGTAATTTGCTATTTCCACATTCAATTCTTCTTTAATTTCTTTGTGAAGTGTCTCTTCTATACTTAGTCAATCCTCTACTTTACCTCAAGGTATAGATCGATATTCAGCAAAATGCTTTTCGTTTTCTGATCTTTTTGCTAAAAAAATTTCATTTTTATGGTTAACTATAATTAAGTTTGCTGTTTCTATAATTTTTTGATTAGACATAGTTGTAGATATTTTATTCTAAAATAATTATTTTTCTACCTATTTTTTGTTTTTCTCTACTGTAAACTTCATTTACCGCTGAGAATTTTCGTCATTTTTTTTGGCTATACTCCTCTATTTCCTGTTCCAAAAAATTATTTTGATTGATATAATATGGTATTGTGAAAACTGCTTTTACATTATTTTTTTCTTTGATTTCGGAAATTGTAGAGATAAATGATTGATACAATTCTAGCACTTTTTTTTGATATTTTGGTATATCGTTTTTGGGTGTTTTGTCTGTAACCATTGGTCATAATCGTCATTCTGATATTATTAGAATGTCTCAATCTAATTTATCTTTTGGTATGCTTTGTGTAATGTCGTGTTGAAATATTTCAAAAGATTTATTGTTTGATTCTGTTTGTTTTTCTCGCCATTTTTGATTTATTTCCAAATGATATGTATCTATGTCAGATCAGATAAAGTCATATCATAAATAATTTGCTAGGAATCATGTTGTTCCTGATCAAGCAAAGGGATCGAATACAGTCAAAAGTCATCAAGTTTTAAAGTTATCAAGTCACCCATTTTTTAGTCAAATATTGATCATGATGTGGGTTAATTTTGCTGGCATCATTCACATTTTCATGCTACGAGATGGTTTGTCAAAATCTATTTTTTCGTATAGTTTGATATTTTGATATCATCTTACTACTCATATATTCTCATGAAATCTAATTATTTCTACTCATTTATTTTTTACGTCTATATCAGTCTTTAGTCGATCTACAAGTTTAAATCTTTTTATATTAAATTCTCTTTTTAATTTTATTCAAAAATCTTTGTCTTTTGTTCAAAGTATTTTTTTTCATTCAAATTCCTTTGATAGATTATCTTTGTTTATTACTTCTCATCGTTTTATAACTCATCATAGGTTATTTAATAATTCTGGAAAATCTGTCTCAAATGTGATTAATACATTTGTTATTTCTTTTATGTTTATCGGTTTGACAAGTCAAAGTTCAGCTAAACTCATTTGTTTGTTTTTTCATATTATAGCGAAGTACATACTATTAGTTTGAAAGTTAAAAGTTATCAAGTTAAAAGTTATCAAGTTAAAAGTTGAGCGGCCAAGAAACTTTGTAACTTGATGAACTTTAAAACTTTTTTACTGTATTCAGTGTATTTAAATGTTGTTTTAAAGCAATATCAAATCTATTTCATGGCTTATTTTTTGACAAAAGCTTTTATTTTGTATATACTATAGATGTTGAAATTTTATTGTAATAATTTGTGATGAAAAAATGTTTTAAAATTATAGTTTCTGTTATTTGTGTTTTGGTTTTTGGATTTGTTTTTACTAATGCAAATAATTTTTCTGTAAATTTTGATGTTTTTGTAGATGACATTATTTTGGTTGCTAATTCGAAACAAAATATATCTTTGATTAAATTTTTAAATGATTTTGATAAAATAAAAAACAATAAATGTGATGTCTCATACAATAATAAATATATTGAAGTGTCGCCTGTTTGTTTTTTAGATGTTGATAAGAATTTTAATTTAAGCATGCAAGAGTCCCTATCATATTTGATAGAATGATTGAATTGATTCTCTCAATATTATGATGAATCTGATTCTTTTTCTTATAAATCATCAGAACCCCTTTATGATTATTCTGTTTTAGATAGATATAAACAATATAAATCAACTTTATACGAAAAGATTGTGATTACTTATATGGAAAATAACAATAAAAAAATAAGAATTGATAAAAAATTTTTTTCAAGAATTATGTTTGATAAATACTCTTTTTATGTTGTTCCTACAAATTTACAAAATAGATCAAATTGTTCATTGGTAAATTATAGACTTGCAATATCTAAATTAGAGTGAATGGAATTGATATCCTGAGAAGAATTAAATTTAAATTCATTAATTTCTTATGATCCTCGTGCATGTAAATGAACTTTATGAAACAACTATATGTTTTTTGCTTGAGCTTGTGGTGCTAGTACTCAGTTATTTAGGTTGTCATTGATTATTCCAAATTTAGACATTATCGAAAGGCATGCACACAGTAAATGGCGATCTTATTATTATGGAGATAAAATTACTTGAGATGATGCAGCTATGTTTGAAAATTCAAAAAGATTTATAATAAAAAATAATTTTGATACTTCTATATATTTTAAAGTATATGAACAATGAAATTTTAGTTATTTAGTTTGAGTTTTGCCACACAAGGAAAATTGATATTCTGAGGTTAATAAATCTTCAAATGGTTTGATGTCTTCAGTATACAAAAGAAATTATGATATGTTTTGAAACTTGATTAATATATATCAATTTAATTCAAGATATATTTCTAAACATTCTGGTAGAAGTTAAAAAATACTATAAAATTTGCTTTTATGTGTGTTTATAATTATAATTGAGTTGAAAAATTTATTTTTTAAAAAAACATAATGGTTAATTTGATAAATAATAATTATTTAGAAGAAGGTAACTGAGAAAAGGTAGAATTAAAGAATTCAGGGCCAATAGATATAATTGAGACTCCAAGGGAAAAGGAAATGGTTTTAGAAAATCAACAAAAAGGAATTGAATTTGTGGTAGTTAATAAAGAATTAGCAAAAGTTGCACAATTGGCACAGGTTGATTATTTAAAGGGGCAATTAAATGATAATAATACAGAATCAATATTAAATTCTTGTCAAGAAAGATTTAATGATTGAAAAGAATATTTTCAGGCTATTTCTCGAGATAAAAAAGCAATTGAAAATAAAATGAAATCCTTGGGAAATGACAGTATATCTAAACTATTGAACTCTATAGATACATCCTTTTTGTATCTGGAAAATGTTGATGATAAAAAGTTAAAAGAGGAATATCTTAAATATTTTGAATGACAAAATAGTCAATATTCTTTATGATCTCTTATTGTTGCAGTAGAGGCTAATTCATTTTCAAAATGATTCTTTTCTGCGATGAATTGATTTGATCAAAAAATTGAAAATGATGAGAAATTTAAAAATATTATTAATATTGTTCAAAGATTGGTTAATATAAGTAATAAAATATAGCATTTAAAGTCTTCAATAAAAAAACTTCGCAAATATTTGCGAAGTTTTTTATGATTATTTGTATTTTTAAGCTTTAAGTTTTTTTAATCTTATGTCAGCATTTATTTTTTCTAATTGAATCAATGATTTTTCTATTTCTTCCAAGCTTCACATTTTTCTAAGTTGTTTGATTTCTTCTTCTAACTTTATTTTTTTTGATTCTAATTCTTTTTCTGTTTCTGCTGGTGATGTTGTAGCTACAGCTGTTACTACTCTTACTATTTTACCATCCACAAAAGCCATTCATTTAGAAACACTCAAAGATATTGTGTTTTTGGAAAAAATAAATTCATTATTTGATACTTCTTTGCTTGGTATTATTTTTATTATTCATGGTTTTAATGCTGTAACCATAGGTGCATGTCAAGGCAAAATCGTCACATCACCAATTTCTGTAGGCAATGTAATTTGTTTGATTTCTCATTCAAATATTGTTTTTGCTGGACTTGAGATTTTTAATTGCATGATTTAGTAGTTCGTGTTAAAATTACAATATAATATTACTTTATATTTTTAAAAAATCAAAAATCAAAGTATTTGTAAAGTTTTCCACATTGACATTATTATTATTCGTTATTTAATCTTTTTCTTATAAATGCTGGTGTTTCTAGATCTTCCCATCCTTGATTGTTTTCTTCTTCTTTGTTCTCGTTTTCTTCATCTATGTTTTGTGTACTTGTTCTTACAGCTCTATCTATAAAACTTTCTGTAACTCTTTTTGGTGTTGTTGGTCTTCAAAGTAAATCTCTATCTGGTGTTTTTATAACTGGATCTCTACTTTGTTCTTCAAATCATGTAGCAATAATAGTAACTTGTACTTCATCTTCCATTGTTTCATCAAAGCTCATTCACCAAATCATATTTACTTCTGGATCTATAATTTCTTCTATTACGCTAGCGGCTTCTTGTACTTCAGTTGGAGTCAAGTCTGTTCCTCATGAAACTGCAAATATAATACTTTTTGCTTTATCTATATTTGTTTCCAATAATGGATTTTCTATAGCTTTTCTAGCTGCATCTACTGCTCTCTTTTCTCATGCACCATAACCTATACCCAACAATGCGTTACCAGAATTTTGCATAACTACTTTTATATCTGCAAAATCTATATTTATGTCTCCTGGTTTTGTGATTAAGTCAGAAATTCATTTTATACCTGAATATAATATTTTATCTATCATCAAAAATGCTTGTTTAAATGTAGTTTTTTTGTCAATTACGTTGAAAATTTTATCATTTGGTATTACAATTAAAGTGTCTACTGTATTTTTTATTTTTGCCAAACCTTCTTCAGCATTTACAGATCTTTTTTTACCTTCAAATCAAAAAGGTTTTGTAACTACTCATATGGTCAATATTCACATTTCTTTTGCAATATTTGCAATTACAGGTCCTGCTCATGTTCAAGTACCACCTCACATTCAAAGTGTTATAAAAACCATATCAGTATCTTGTAGCATATTTTTAATATCAGACTCGCTTTCTTCAGCAGCTTTTCTTCCTATTTCAGGATTGGCTCCAGCTCACAAACCTTTTGTTAGATTTAATCCTACATTAATTCTTTTTGGTGCTAAGCTGCCTGCTAAATCTTGTGCATCTGTGTTTATTGCTACAAATTCTACATTTTCCAATCATTCGCTTATCATTCTGTTGATAGCTTTATTTCCACATCCACCAACTCACAATACTTTAATTTTTGCTCCTGGTATAAATTCAGGTTTAATTTCATTTATAATCATTTTTTATGCCTAATATTATAAAAGTAAATATGTTGTAGACTTAAAATAAGTCCTTGAAAAACTTTTTAATTGTTCATCATATGTTCCAATTTATTTTCAATCCAGATGATTTTCTTCATTCCATATACTTGTTAGATCGTACAAATGTTCATAATACATTTGTAAATTGTATGTTGTTTGATATATCTCATAAATGTAACTGATTGTCTTTTCAGTAAAACGTTGCTAATTTAAAGTTATCTTTTGACAATAAATCTAAATTTGGCAACTTTGCTCATCATCATATTAGTATTACTCATCATGGTAATCTTCAGTCTCTATCTAAGCTTGTTAAGTGTTTATTGATTTTATTAAATATTTCTTCATATCTTGAGCTAATTATTTCTGTAAGGAAATGTATGTCTAGAGGACTATCTTGGGCTATGTTTTTGTCTACAATTGCTGTTCAATGTGTTTTCTTTATGTCTTCTGCTTCTTTGATGTCTATTTGCATTCATATAGAAATATCTTTAGTAACGTCTTCTCAACCTATAGGTATTGTTCAATATCATAGTGGGTATCAATCTTCAAATATTGTGTAACTAGTGTGATTTTTACCGATATCTACTAATACGGTTCATAAATCTCTGCGATCATAGTCTAATATAATTTCACTTGAAGAAAGTATATTTGGTATAATATCAGATACTGATAATCAAACATTATCAAATGATTCCATGATTCAGTTGTATAAATTTTTTGGTATCATAAATGCGTCTGCCACTAATTCTAATCTTTTTCATTTTAATCATATTGGATCTTTTTCTTTTTTGTCTTCATCGATAATTCGATGAACTGGCACGATTTTTATCGTTTCCATATTGTTTTTAACTGCAACATCAGCAATAACCTTAGAAAGATGTTCTACATCATTTTCTCAAATTTCTGGATCCATTACTCTTTTTTGTTCAGCAATTCTTTTTACAACGCTATCGGGATGTGATATTGACACAAATACTTCATCTATAAAATCTCATCACAATTTTTTAACAAAATTTTCTACTATGTTGTTAATACATCTTGTAAAACCTTCAGAGTCTAAAATTTTTCATTTACGCATTCATTGTGTTGGTTCCATGTGTTTTGCTAATATTGTACTTTTTCATTCATCATCAGCAAAAATTACTGCCTTTATTGAATCATTTCAGATGTCGAAAATAGCTTTTATATCTTTCATGTTAAAATAAAAATAAAAAATTAAATTTTTAGCACCTACGCCTTTTGGTTTTTTTGTTCATTCTACAAATTATTTTATTTACAATTTTGTGTTTAAAAAATACACAAAAGAAAACAAACTCTTTTTGCATTATTGTGATATACTATGGTTATCATTAATTAAGTTTAGAATTTTACTAGGGATAACTAATAGTTATCATTGGTTTTTTTATTTTTTCTTATTGTTGTTTATTGCGCTAGTTTGTTATTTAGTGGTTTGATAAAATTGTGTTTGCTAAAAGGTATAGTAAAGGTTTGATTTATCTATACTCGACCCCCAATCCCAAAATTTCAGGATGGATGAGAGAGCACTGCCTACCGCAAGCAGGCCTGTCTACCGACAGGTAGATTTCTAAAGCGGTTCGGTATAAAAAAATAGTTGCCAATAAAGAAAAATCGTAGAATGGGAGATTTTTAAATTTCTTGTAATGACAAAAAATCCCTCATATAAATACGAGGGATTTTCAAGAAATATTGTTTTATGATATAGGAAATTCTAGAATTTCCTATCAACAGAGCTGGATATACTGATAAATCAGTATGCTCTCACATCTAATTCGTTAAAAACGAGATTGGTGGTCGAGCTAAAAATTATCGTTACTCCGATAAGTCGGAGTCGGTGACTATTTTATTTTTTATTTGCTATCTTATATAGTAGGTGTATTTGTTCTCTTATATCATCATGAAATTTTAATATTTGATCGTTGATAACTATTTGTTTTCATTTGTTTCAAAGTTTTCTTATTTTTTTTGTTAATATTGGTATCCAAATAATTTTTATAATAAATTCTATCAGTTGACCAAATATACCACCAAACAAAAATTCTAATACTTTCTTTGTTTTTGTTTTTCATGTAAAATAATCGTTTCAGATATTTATATAATACTCTTGTGGGTGGTTTGGTAGTAATTCTTTGAATCGTTTATTTTTTGTATAAATATTATCAGTACTTTTGTTTTCTTGGTATAGTGGTACTAAATGAGCAAGTCGATATGTAAGATATATATCTGTCTTTTCAAGCATTATTGGGTATAGATTTTTATAATCCTCTGTTATATAAAAGCTAAGACAAAACTTTTGTTTTTTATCCTTTATAGATCTTTTTAATCATAATAATTTAAAAAATATTGCACTAAATAATCTTGATCTTCGTATGCTATTTTTTTTTGTGATTATAAATAAATCTATATCTGAATCTCGTTTTAGTGAATTGAAGGATATGGAATTACACAGAAATATTTCTTGGACAAATGGTAGTGATTGGTAAAGTTTTCAATATTTGTTTATTTTTTCTATAAATTTATCCATAAATTGATTTTCTTCCTTTCGAGAAAATCAATTCTGAGTTATCTGTTCTTTTTCTATTTTCTTTTCAAAATAAAAAAGCTCTTTTTGTTTTGGTACTGGATAATTCATTATTTTATAAAAAAGTAGTTCTTTTTCTATAATTGCCATTCGGTACATACTTCTCAACTAAATGATGAACAAAATTGTTGTTCAAATCTATTATTAGCTTTATTGTAAATTATTTTTGAAATTTCGACACATTCAACTCAATCAATATTACATACACTTAATATTGCATCATTATTTAATACAATATTATTTTTTTGTATATTTATTGAAAATCCTCCACTTGGTCTTATGGTATAGTTATTTTTGTATGATATGTGTTCTGCTAGGCAGAATCAGTTAATATTTGTCAATTCTTTTGTGATTGTGATATCATTTTCATAAATACTTTCGACTTTTAATCATGTTCATTCTTTTTCTTTTAATATTTTTGATTGAATATGAGATAATGTTTGTCATCATGAATTTATTGTTTTATTTTTTTCTACATTATTTTTTTCATTTAATATCTCTTGGAAAATGTAGTTTGAGCACTCTTTTCCAAATTTTATTTTTTTATCTTGCTCTTTTGGTCTAAAAAAAGATATACTTCATATCAATATTGCTATGATTCATATAACTATGATAAGTTCAACTAATGTAAATCATTTTTTCATTTCTAGAAATTTATGGTAAAGTAATTATAGGATATACAAAAGTTTTTTTAATTCAATTAAAAAAAGCCAGAATACGAAAAAGTTAGAATACTTTTTGATTTGATTGTTGATATTTTGTTAGTTGATTAAATAATATTTAGAAAATCAGTACCTTTATTTCTATCAATTAATTGGTGAGCGAATTTCATTTCTTCAGGTGAATAAATATGAATAATTTTAAATTTTCCTGAAGTAGTTTCATTTATGTTGTCATGTGTAATCTCTGTTATATGAATTAATCACCAATAAAGTCGTTTACCATCTATGTTTTGTGCCAAAAAATTGCGTACAGGGGGAATTTTATAAATTCTAATTTTTGGTTTATTTTTAAATTCAAAAATTTTATCACTAAAATCAATTGTTTGAAATGGTTTTATTTTGTGCTTTTCATAATTTAGTTCTGCTGGGAACCCTTGTTCTATAGAAATTTGTAAAGTATCATTGATTTCAATAAAGCTTCACATTATTTATAGTTATAATTAAATTTATTATCCATTTATTAGTGGTCTAACTACACAATTGTAATTAGTATTATCTTTGTTTTGAAGTATTATAGGTCTTTGATTATCAACTATATTGAAAACTATTTCTTCACTTTCCATTGTTCTGATAAAGTCAGTAATGTATCTACCATTGATCCCAAATGTTACAGCTTCTCACTCCATTAGTACTGGTATATTTGTTTTTCATGTTCATTTATCTGTTTTTCCTGATGATACTATAGCTTCTCCATTATCTACTTCAATTTGTATATAGTTGTTGATATCTCTTGTCAAAATTCATATTTTTTTGATAGCTTTTTCACAATCATCTTTGTTTATGATTAATTTTGTGTTAAAGTTTTTTGGCATTACTTCCTCTCTTTCATAGTCAGGGAAGTTTCATTGAATTAGTAGTGATGTAGCTAGTATCTTCATATCATCTATTTCAAATTCAAAAGCTATTAAGTTGTTTGAGTATTTCGCTTCTACATTTTCTGACTCTTTTTCTTGGGCAAAATCTGAGATTTTTTTAATATCTATGATAGACATTTTTGGTATGATCAAAGAAAAATCGTCTCATTTGATTGTTCAGTTTGTTTTATATTCTGTAAGTCTAAATGAGTCAGTACCCACAAATACTAATTTTTTGTTGTTGTCTTCTTCTTTTGATTTCATAAGTACTCAAGTAAGTACTGGACTAAAGTTTTTTTCTGTTACAGAATATTCAACTTTTTCAATACCTTCAGAAAGAGATTGAGTATCTAGTGTGATTTTGTTTTCTTGTGGAACATCGGGCAAAGCAACGTATTCGCTAGCAGATATACCATTTATATCAAAACTATCTTTTCATGATTTGATATTCATTATTTGAGTTTGTGGATCAACACTAATTTCTATTTGTTTGTCTTCAATTGATTTTATTATATCAGAAAAAGTTTTTGCGTTTATTGTAATCGCTCATTCTACTTTAATTTCACATGGTGCTTCTATTTCTACATATTTTTCCATATCTGTAGCTCTTACTATAAGATTGTCTATAGAAGCTTTTAGATAAATATTTTGCAATATTGGCAAGGTCGCATTTTTGGCTACAAATCTACTACTAATTTCAATAATGTCGTTTAATTTTGATGTTTCTACTATAATTTTCATTTGCAAAAAAATTATTAATTAAATATTTATTCCATAATATGTAAATAATTAAAAAATTTAATATTTCAATAGAAAATTGAAAAAACGATAAAACAATAAAACAATAAAACAATAGAACAATAGAACAATAGAACGAGAAAACGGGGAAACAATAGAACGAGAAAACGATAAAACAATAGAATGAGAAAACAATAAAACAATAGAACGAGAAAACGGGGAAACGGAACAATATTTAATCGCTTCACCGTTTCAACGTTTATACTTTTCAATAAAGTTTAAATACTACTCCGTCAGTTATTGTGATTTCAAAAAAATCTCATGGTTTTAGTTCTTTTTTTGATGTGATTATGATTTGTTTCATGTTGTCTGTATATCATTCGTATTTATAATTTCAATTTATGTCTTTTGTTACAAAATCATTTATTAGTGCTAATCTGGCGTTTCATATTTCTTTTTTATTGTTTTTTATTGAAATCTTATTGAGTAGTTCATTTAATTTTTTTCGTCTTTCATATTTTATTTCATAAGGTATATTATCTGGAATGTTTTTGTCAGCATGTGTTCATGGCCTTGGAGAATATATACCTATATATATCATGTCAAATTTTCAATATTCTATTAAATCCAAGGTTTCTTGGAAATCTTTTTCTGTCTCGTTTGGAAATCATACTATAATATCTGTTGTGATACTTATATTTCTTTCTATAGATCTAATTTGGTCTATGAATTCTTTTGATTTTAAATTATCATATCATCTATTCATAGATTTAAGTATTTTATCTGATCAGGATTGAAATGGTATGTGAATATGTGGGCATAATTTTTCTTCTGTTTCGTGTAATTTTAATAATTCCTGTGAATAATAAGTAGGATATGGAGAAGTATATCTTAATCGTTTCAATCATTTTAATTTTAGAACTTCTTTGATTATTTCAGTAAATTTTGGGTGTTTGTTTACAATTTGTCAAAGCAAAACCAACTCCTCTGCTCCATTCTTTAAATGTATTTTACATTCATGTACAATATGGTCCACATCAAAATTTCTTTCCAATCATCTAGCGAATGGTACAATACAGTAAGAACAGAATTGATTGCATCATGTGGAAATTGGTATATAAGCTGTTTTTATATGTCTTATGTTCATAGATGTATTTTGGTTTTCTGGTATTATTTTTTCGTATTCATTTATTAAATCTTGATTGTAAGATATTTTGTATCAGATTTTTTCTAGCATTTTTGGTAAAAATCCAGTATCATCTATTCTCCGGAATAATTCTAAATTTTTAAAAGTTTTTGTTAAGTTGAAAAATTGTGGGTTGAAGGCGTGGTTTATTGGTATAATGCTGCTCCCTTTGTTGGAAAGTGTATGAATCCCTCATTCCCCCTTTGATAAAGGGGGCATTGTCTCATTTATTTCTTCTGTAGTTAGTCACATTACTTCATGATTCTCTATATTTATTGTTCACAAAAAATTTCATATTTTGAGATTTTGAGGTAATTTTTTGTTTGCTATTTTGTTATTTCTCATGTTGTGCTGGATCATGCATCCTGTGATTCGAATTTTTTGATTTTTTCAAATATCTTTCAGGAGTCATGTTATTTTGTCTTCAGATTTTTGTCTTACAGAGCAGGTAACTAATATAACTATATTAGCATCTTTTTGTTCCGCAGTATAAGAAAATCAGCAATTCAAAAGAATTGTTTTGATCCTAGCAGTGTCTGCATAGTTCATTTGGCATCCAAAAGTTAGTATGTGGAATTTCATTTTTTATAAATACATTCTCATAAAAGATCAATTTGTTTGAAATCAAAACTTTTGATAATATCATTCTAATTTTTGATCACAGTCCAATATTATTTTGTAACATCATATTTCTTTAGCTTTTTTGATTGCTATTTCCATCAATTTTGATCATATTTTGTGTCATTCAAATCATTTTCTAACTACTACATCTTCTATGTGTCCAGCTACCCCACCTCATCTCAAAAACTTCTTTTCTAGTAGCAATGATATGCTTCCAATCACTCACTCAGTTTCATTTATGGCAATATAAATTATAGTTCATTGATTTTTTATTTTATCAAAAATATCGTTTGC
Source organism: uncultured Candidatus Peribacteria bacterium (assembly GCA_964609035.1). GTDB lineage: Bacteria > Patescibacteriota > Gracilibacteria > Absconditabacterales > Absconditicoccaceae > JALOAF01. The sequence continues at coordinate 2,489 of CAZSQL010000016.1, read as the reverse complement.
TTTTTGTGGACTTATATTTGGTGTTTTGCTTAAGTTTTGTAATGTTTGAATATAAGTTTCTAGATGTCTTTTTAAATCAGTTTTCTCAAGTTTTTTTATTTGATAGTCCATCATTTTGTATTTAATATAAAAAAACATTTTTTTATTTTATCATATAGGAAATTCTAAACAATTCCTATAGATACAAATCGTCGTTAACCCGCATTGGCGGGTTCGGCGACTATTTTATATTAATTTGATATTTTTTTGCAAATGTATGGGTTATTTATTTTTATTTTATATAAACATTACATTAAAATATCCAATTGAATAAGTATCATAAAACAATCATAAATAATCCAATCACTCCAAAGAAAATTATTAATAATCTCATTTTCATAACCTTTTTGAGGATTAGAAATTCAGGTAAACTCAATCCTACGACTGCCATCATAAAAGCAAGTCCTGTTCATAGTGGTATTCCTTTTGCTATAAGAGCCTGAACAATAGGAATCACACTCGTTGCATTAGCATACATTGGAATTCAGAGTATAACAGCCAATGGTACTGCAAATGGATTAGATTTGGTAATATATTGTTCAAAAAATCCTGTAGGGACAAAACCGTGAATAACACCACCTATTGCTACTCATATCAATACATAAGGCATTACTTTTTTTGTGATTGATCGAGCTTCTTTGATTACCGATTTTAGTCTTTCTTTGAAAGCAACTTTTACTTGCTCCGTATATGCTCATCAATTTGATCTTTGATTTTGAATAAAATCAGCAAGATATTTTTCTAATCACATTTTGCCCAATATCCATCATCACAACACCCCTAAAATAATTCAACTTATCATATAAATTGCTGTCACTTTGATTCAAAAAATTCACAAAAACATAGCAACTGCGACTTCATTTACCAATGGGGATGTGATAAGAAAAGATAAGGTAACTCAAAGGGGAATTCATCATTTGATAAATCATACAAATAATGGGATAGATGAACAAGTACAAAATGGGGTAATAGCTCCAAAAAAAGATGTAAGCAAATGATCTAATCCGTATCGTTTTCTTTTTGTCAAAAAATCTCTAATTTTTTCTATTGGTAAGTATGAGTTTACCAAAGTCATAATGAAAGTAATGAAAATTAGTAAGATAAGTATTTTTATGCTATCATATATGAAAAAATTAAGAGCTTGTCCCCGATGATTACTAGTTTCCAAATTCAAAAGAGAATAAGTAAATCGGTTGATAAGGTTTTTGAGTCATATAAACATATCTTCAAGAATTAAGATAAAAAAACTTTAATTTCTTCTATTGTAGGTACCTTCCCAGTCATTACGACTTTTTCATCAATCACCAATCATGGCATAGTCATAATATCATATTGTATTATGTCATTTATATCTTCTATTTTTTGGATGGTAACATTAAGTCAAAGTTCTTTTACAGCTCATTCCACTGATGCTTGTAGAGTTTTACATTTGGGGCAACCTGATCATAGAATTTTTATAATCATTTTTGTAATAAATTAGATATTAAAAAGATTTTTTAAAATTATTTTAAATTTATTAAATATTTTGTCGTTTATAGAATAATGTATATTTTTTCATTTTTTTTCAGCAGAAATAAATCACAAATCTTTTAAAACTTTTAGATGATGTGATGCTAGATTTTGCTTGATTCATAATTTTTCTATAATCTCACAAACACAAAGACTTTTGACTTTGGATAAAATACAAAGAATTTGTAGTCTTTTTTCTTGTGATATGTCTTTGAATACTTTAGAAAATTCACACAAGCTATAGTCTTTATTACATTTCATGGATATAATATAATAGTAAAAATCATATCAATGGATATTGATATGAGATTGTATTTCAAGTTTTTTTTGATTTTTTTTTATTGATTTTTTTTTATCTTGCAAAAAAATATTGATTTTTTATAAGTTGATTTGTTATTTTTTAGTTTGTTTGGTATAAATTTTATTATATATATTTGATAATGACTGTTATTTTGGCTATTTTAGCTGTTCCTGTTTTGTTGTTTTTTGTCTATTTGTTTCCTGAATTTTATCTTAGTGAATTGATATTGAGTTTTGTGCCGCACATAGTATTTTTCTGTCTTGCTATGTTTGGATTATCAATAGCATTGTTGAGAAATAAAAAACTTTGAATTTATGTTAAATTTGTACCTTTGTTTGTTTTGATGTTTGGATTTTTGTTTTTTTTGTATTCTAGATAGTTTAATAGCTTCTTCAATGGTAGGTGATTTTTGTATGATAATATAGAATAGTATATAAAGATTGATATCTCCGAAAGAAGTCAATAATAATACGCCAAATCAACTTGTTTATAGGAAATGATTTCATGACGAAAGAAGATAACGAGTTAATAAAGATTCTGACAAGAGAGCAAATTCTCAATGCTGAAAACAGACAAAAAGTGTTCCAACTACCCAGTGGATTGACCATACGGGTTGCTTTCATATCATGGGGAATGTTTC
>CAZSQL010000015.1:14391-19478 GCA_964609035.1 uncultured Candidatus Peribacteria bacterium | reverse complement strand
ATCCTAGGTTTTTAGTTAAATAATTTTAAAATAAAAAAAACAATATGGAACAAGATTTATTTCAAAATAGCTTATCTGACCTAGAGTCAACTAAAAATATTCAAAATCTAACAAATTCAGATTTGTTTGATAGTTTATTATTTAATGATAAAAGTGAGGGATTGTTAGATAAATTAAATCAAAATTATTCAGATTTTTATTATATTTCAGTTTCTCCAAATGAAATTGATAAATATAAATGAAACGAGATTGTTTATTCTATTTTAAAACAGTATCAGCATACAGCAGAAAGTCGTAATTTAGAATTGCTTATATTAAAATATAACGATGAGACACTCTCTAAAGCAAGAGAAAATGTAAAAAAATTACAAGAATAATATTGAGATATGATTTCTGGAGATATGATTAATTATTCTTTTGTTGTTTGATTTTCTTGAGGTTCTGCTTGAAGAAAATGAAAAGAAATTATCAATGAAATAAGAAAAAATATAGATGTAAAAGACTTAACCATAAAATAACAACTAACCAATTACTGATTTCTAATTACTAATTACTAATAACCACTAACTTTTACTTGCTTACTTTGTATCATGCTTTCAACACAACCACCAAAATGAACACAAGACCGATATCCACAAGAATTTCAGATTCGTAAATATATTTTTGACTCTCGAAGAAAAGTTTGTACAGAATTTTGATATCAAGAATATCTTTGACCATTGGTAGAAAATGCTGATATTCGAAAAGCTAAATCTGGAGAAGACGTGTGATGATCAGAACTTACTATGATTACAAATAGAGAATGAAAAATTTCAGAACTAGCACTTAGACCAGAGATGACTCCTACAGTCACTCGTATGGTTTCCAAAAATTATGCTCAATTAGCAAAACCAATCAGATATTTTAGTATTGCCAACTTTTATCGTAATGAAAGACCTCAAAGAGGTAGAAATAGGGAATTCCGACAATTAAATGTAGATATGTTTGGTTCTGATAGTATTTATGCTGATATAGAAATTCTTATTTTAGCAATGTCCTTGATGATTGAATTCAATCCACCAAAATGATCTTGGAAATTAAATATCAACAATCGTTTTATTATAGACGATATTTTGTCTGAAATTTGACTATCCGGAGATATAAAACAAGAGACCATCAGAATAATGGATAAACGAGAAAAATTACCAGAGAATACAATCAATGAAATTTTGATAGAAAAATGATTACAACAAAACCAAATCAATCAACTTGTGGAATATATGAAATCAAAGACAATTGATGATTTAACAAAAAACTTTCCTTCAATCAAAGAATCTAAATGAATTCAACAAACAAATACAATTATTCAAACTTTAAAAGATTTGTGATATAGTGAATATCTAGAATTTAAGCCAAGTTTGATTAGATGATTTGATTATTATGATGGGGTAGTTTTTGAAATATTTGATACACACCCAGACAACAAAAGAGCACTTTTTGGATGATGAAGATACAATGGATTGTCCAAAATATTTATCAAAGATAATATCCCTGCAGTTTGATTTGCTCCTGGAGATGAAACTACTAAGCTATTCTTAGAATCACGATGACTTATTGATTCAATATTACAAAAAACCCAAATCAAAAAATTATATATTCCTATATTACAAGATTCACTACAAAATGATGTTTTAGATCTAGCTAACAATTTAAGAAAACAATGAAGAAATGTTATTACAGGACTTGAAACTCAAAAAATGGTCAAAGCAATACAATATGCAGATAAGCAAGGTTATAATTTTGTAGTAATTTTTGGTGAAGAAGAAAAAAACAAGTGAGTATATAAAGTAAAAGATTTAAAGACAGGTAAAGAAAAAGACTTTGCTATAAATGAAAGATTTTGTACAAAGAGATTAAATCAGTAATTGTGAAAGCCCTCCTTTATAAGGAGGGTAGGGAGGTTTAAAAAATATCCTAGCAAGAAAGGTGTCTAAAGTACGGATGGGTTTGTTTTCTGATCTAATGTTAACAAACCCCCTGGTTCATTTCATTCACCATCCCCCTTCATAAGGGGGACTGTCCACAGAATAATTTCTTACTTGAAATTTCTGTCCAAGTAATTATATTCTACCAGCGTAATTTTTTTAATTACTAATTTTGGTTATGGAGAATTCTAGTAGATCGATATTAATTACTTGATGATTAGGATATATTTGATCTCATGCTTGTACAGTGTTCTGAGAAGAAGATTATGATATCATTATTGTAGATAATTTATCAAATTCAGATATTTCTGTATTAGATAAAATAAAAGATATTACAGGGAAAAAACCCAAATTCTATAATGTAGATATAAGAGATTTGAATGAATTTGAAAAAGTTTTTAAAAATCATCCAAATATAGATTGAGTTATTCATTTTGCAGCAAAAAAGGCAGTATGAGAAAGTTGTCAGGATCCATTTTTGTATTATGAAAACAATATTATTTGAACACACAATTTATTAAAACTGATGCAAAAGTATGACAAAAAAAATATAGTATTTTCTAGTAGTGCAACTGTTTATGATGCACTCAAACTTTTGCCACCATTTAGTGAAAATGATCGTGTAGGGACTTACAATCCTTATGGTACAACAAAGCTTATTATGGAATATATGCTAAAAGATTTAGCAAATTTTAAATGATTTAATGTTGTTAACTTAAGATATTTTAATCCTATATGAGCTCATCACTCATGACTTATATGAGAGGATCCTAGATGAGTACCAAGCAATTTGATTCCATATATTTTAAAGGTAGCAAAATGAGAAATAGAAAATGTCCAAATATTTGGTGATGATTATGATACGGCTGATGGTACTTGAGTTAGAGATTATGTGCATGTTATGGATGTGGCTGATGCTCATTTGAGTGCATACAATCAAATATTGAAATATAATGAATATAAATTAGAAAATGATATAGAACAAAATAAATGATATTTTGATGTATTTAATATATGAACATGAGATGGTAAATCAGTAAAAGAAATGATTGAATTAGTAGAAAAAGTAACAGAAAAAGAAATACCATACAAGGTAGTTTCTAGAAGACCATGAGATATAGATACATCTATAGCAAACGCTCAAAAAGCAAAACAAATATTGTGATGGGAATACAGTAGATCAATGTATCAAGCTATAGAAGATGCACGAAGATTCGTTCAAAAAGATAATTAATTTTCCTTTGTAAAAAATAGATATTGTCAAAGTAGAAGTGCGATCTTCTGCTTTTTTTTTAACTGGAATTTTATTTTTTTATTGTTATAAGTGACAGTGGATAGTTTACAGTTTACAGTTAACAGTTAACGGTGTACAGTTTATAATAACCAATTACCACTAACCAATTACCACTAACTAATTATTATTTCCTAATTCCCATTTACTTTTAACTTTTAAATAAATCAGTATGTCATTGCTACAATTTTTTATAATTATAGTTGCAGTAGTTTTTCTACTTTTTGGTGTAGACTTATACAAACGCAAAAAAATGAACATACTACATTTTTTTGTGTTTTTCTTTGGTTCTGCTGCCATTATTGTTTTTGCACTTGATCAGACATTGTTAAATAAATTTTGAATGTTTTTTGGTATTGCTAGATGAGCAGATTTGATAGTATATGCATCTTTGGTAGTATTGGCATACTTTTACATTACATTGTTAAATACCCACACAAAGGATAAACACGAATTGACAAGACTGATTACTCATCTTTCAATAGACCATACATATCAATTAGAAAAAGAAAATATAAATAATTACAAAAACACGACAGAAAAAGATGAATTTATATTTAATATAAGAGTCTATAATGAGTGAAATGTAGTGTGAAAAGTAATAGATGAAATAGTACAAGCTTGATTCAAAAAATTCGTCTTTATAAACGATTGATCAAAAGATAACAGTTTACAAATACTCAACGAAAAAAAGAAACAATATCCAGATTGTTTGTTTATTATTTTATCTCATACAATAAACAGAGGATGATGAGCTGCCAACCAAACTTGATATAAATTTATCCAAATGTTTTCACAAGAACTCCAAATCAAACGATTTGTGTGATTTGATTCAGATGGACAAATGGATGTAAAAGATATGGAGACATTTATTTCAGAAATCAAAAAAGACAACTGAAAATTTGACGCATATTTGGGCTCTAGATTTATAAAATGATGAAAAGCAGAGAATATACCTAGTTCTAGGCGTCTTATACTAAAAATAGCTAAATTGGTTACTAGAATTTTTTATGGAACAAAAGTTTCTGATCCGCATATTTGATATAGAGTTATATCTATAGATGCATTTAAAAAAATTCAAATTACAGCAGATGGTATGCACTATGCAAATGAAGTAAATGAACAAATAAAAAAACACAAAATAAAATACAAAGAAGTCCCAGTACATATTCGTTATACAGAGCATAGTTTGCAAAAATGACACTCACAAAAAAATTCTAACAGTATAAAATTAGCGGTAGAGATGATTTACAAAAAAATATTTTTTAGATAAGAAATAGTCTAAAGTCTTTTCTCTTTAGTCAATAGACTTGAATGAAAGAAAGACTATAAGATTAAAATCTAACGACTATCGACTAACGACTAATAATTCCTAATTTCTCTATCCATATCTCTTTTTATATCTTTTTCTTTTAGTACTTGTTTTTTTTCTACCTTTCTCATCAATTTCCCTATACTTACTTTCAGTTTAATAAATCATTTATTATTCAAATATATTTCCAAAGGTACTATAACATTTCATGGTTTATCTACCATAGCAGAAATTTTTGCTAATTCTTTTTTCTTGATCAACAATTTTCTGTCTCATTTTGCTTGATAGCTAGGTACAAAAAGTGGAGAAGTTTTTTTATATAATGGTACATCCATATTTTTTATCCAAAGCTCCTTATTTTGTATTCTAACTATAGCATCTTTTATATTTATCTGTCACATTTTTATAGCTTTTACTTCGTGTCACACCAAAACTATTCCGACCTCAAAATCCTTTTCGAAACTATAATCGCGATATGCTATTTTGTTTTTTGATATTATTTTCATTTTCAAAAAAATAA
>CAZSQL010000015.1:0-14291 GCA_964609035.1 uncultured Candidatus Peribacteria bacterium | reverse complement strand
TAAATTACAATAAATTACAATAAATTACAATAAATTACAATAAATTACAATAAATTACAATAAATATATAATTATTTAATTTAATAATAACAGTAAAAATAATTATTTGTGATTTTTAAGTCAAACTTTGTTGTATAGTGATTTTTCTGATTCAATTAGTTTTTTTAGCTCCTGATCTAATGTTTCTTGGGTTATTTTTTTGATTCTTTTAGATAAATTTTTATTAGTCCTTTTGCTAATTTGTCCAAAAACTTTATATTTCTATATTCTTTATCTATATTTCCTAAATTAAAATTACCAATATTTCATTTTATTCCAAATTTTTCAATATATTTTGATAGCATTTTATCAAAAACTTCACCATATGTATTATCAATTCATTTAAATTCAAAAACTCTATCTATTCATCATTTAAAATCATTGTGATTATTTCATAAGTCATTACCAACTAACATTAAAATTACATCATGATTTTCATCTTTTATATCATTTATTACTGTTTTTATAGGTCACAACAACTCTCATTTTTCATATTTTGAAGATTGTATTATACGATCCAAATCATCTACATAAAGTATACAAGAATCTTCAATACTATCTATATATTCTTTCAATGTGTTTATGGAATTATTTAATATAGATAATCAAGATCTTTTTCATTCACTTGTACCAAAATCCAAAGTATGCACATTTCACTCTATATCACGAATATCCTTGTATTGATTTTTACTATAAGATGTTTTTTTAATTGTTTCAATTTGTTTTAATATTTCATTATAATATTCTATGTTTTCATTTTTTTGTTTTCTTTGGTTTCTAAGATATGTTTTTAATGTATCAAAAATATTATATAATCAATCATCATTAAAGTAATCATCATACTTTATCCTAAATATAGGACGATTTAATTTATTTCATATAGCCTTTATCAGAGAATGTTTTCCTGTATGTTTATCTCACTTTAAAAATATAATTTTATCTAGAAGTTCTTTTGGAAATTTTTCATCTAAGTATGAATCCACAAAATCATCAATTCATTCTGGTTTTATTATCAAATTATCTATTTTCAAGTTAGAAGGGTTTTCTTTAAAGTTTATTAATTGAGACAGATAAGAAAATGTTTCTTTATTATCAAATGCATTGTTTATTTCATTTTCTATGTTTGTAATATCTTGTAATGTCTTTTCTAAGTTTGATACAAGATTTTTTATTCTATTATTGTTTATACTTATTTCAGATTCTTTTTCTTTAATTATTTTATATTGCTCCTGTATATTTATATCAATCACTTTTTCTTTACTTAAAATAGTTTCTTTTACAGATTCTTTTATGCGATTTATTTCTATAATCAATTTATCATTTGACACATTTATATCAAATATTGTTTTCTTTATATTAGATAAAATTAATTTTTTATCTTCATTGGTTCTTGATAAATCTGATATATTTTTATTCACATCAAATAAGGAATAATTTATGAAATCTATTTGTTCTGATTTTTCACTCGTTCTTATACTCATTTCTTTTAATTTTTGAGAATTCAAATCCATATCCATTTATTAATAATTTAAAACGCATATCAAAATATATATTTTTGACAACAAATGTCAATATTTGTTTTAAGTAATACAAAAAAATAGTTTTTCAAAAAAAATCAAAAGATTAATCTATCCAATTAATTTTAAAATTAGAGTATCATAGATTTAATTTTATCTTGATATTTTGTCTCGGGTTGTTGTTTGTGTTTATTGTTTTGTAATTTCTCTTATTTATTTGTTCAAATCATTCTAATTTTATAGATCATGCTAATTTTCTTGTATTTATTTCTACATTTGTATTTCTAGGTATATTTATTGTCACATTACCAAAAATAGACCAAACATGCATATTCTTGTTTCAATTTAAATTTTTACCAAGCGTTATATTTATATCTCCAATTCATCAATTTACATTTAGATTTTCTCGGTAAACATTTTTTAAATCAATTATATGATTACCTCGCCAAATTTTACTTGTAATATCAAAAGATCTATTTTGGTTCAATCATATAACAAGATCACTCCTAATACTATGTAAAATATCCCAGTATTTTTCTAGACCGATGTTGATTGAGTTGTCTCATTTATTTATAACAATATTCCTATCTGAATTATAATTTCACATTACAAGCCAAGAATTTGTAGATCAAATTTTGTTAGTTCATATAAAATTTTCTAAACTAAAATTGACTTTTCATTCACTATTTTTTATATTTTCTTTTATAATTTGATTGTTATTTAGATTATTAGAGTAGTGATTGTATATACATATACTACCAAACAATCCAACTGTAATTAAAAACAATAAGGTACTTATCAATCTACTAAAAAATCATCTATACCAATACAAAACTACAGTGCTTATTAAAATTATAATAGGGTAGTATGTATCAAATGAAGTTGTACCATAATTCAGAGATAATATGCCAAAGTTTTCCAATAATAAGGCTATTGATACAAATGATAAAACAATCAAAACCATTGTTCTAAAAAATCAATTAACTTTTTGTCTTTTTATTTGTTTGGATAGGAACTCGTCTGATATATTTATACTAATAGCTGGATTTTGATTCTTTTTTCAAACATTTTCATCATTTATTGTTTTTTGTGAAACGGTATCTTCTATTTGGTGCTCTATCGGCTTATCCATAGCATCTTCTATCGTTTTTTCCATTTTTTCAACATATTCCCAAGATTTATTTTGATTATTTATTTGCAAACCATTATTCAAATCATTACTTCATGCATTTAAATCTTTCTTTATATCAAAATTATTCAAATCTTGTTCTATATCATTATTTGGGATAGCTCAAATATTAGGTTCTAAATCTGGATTGATATTGTTCTCAAAAGGTTTATTCCCTTCCATTTTTTCAAAAGTTATTTATTTAAAATTTTATTTTATCCGTTCTTTATATTTTTCTATAAATGGTTTTGTATATCAAATAATCGATTCAGGTAGATTATCCAAATCAAATCGCCTTACTTCACTACATTTTTCTGGTTCTATAATTTTTACATTTCCTCAAATTATTTTGGCAAAACAACCACCAGTAAATCGATGCTTCTTTACACCATTTTCTTCTCTAATATCTTCTGCAAATATTTGTGGTCATATCAATTCTATATCTACATTCAATTCTTCTTTGATTTCTCTTTTTACTGTATCTTCCAATGTGTCTCCAAATTCTATTGTGCCACCAGGTTGTGCTCGGAATCCTCATCCACCTCATTGGGATTTGTCCGTTCTTTTGATTAGTAGTATTTGATGATTATCATTTACGATCAAACATCCACAACCTACTCAAATATAATCTACTCATCTTTTCATCTTTATTCTTACTTTATAAAACTTGAAAACTTTTAACTTTATAACTTTTAACTCTTATAAATATCACCCCTATTTCATATTCTTAAAATTTTTATTTCTGAATTATCTCTCTCAAAAATTATTCTATATTTTCATATTCTACATCTATATAAATTAGTTCAAGATAGTTTTTTTACATCCAATTCATTAAAATCAAGCTTTAATAGTTTGTCTACTGCAATTTCTAAATTGTTTCTACCAGATTTTGATAGTTTCAGTAAATCTTTTTTTCGCTGTTCTACCATTATCTAGATTCTTTTAGAAATTTTAAAACATCTCTAGCATCTACACCCTCAGGTCAAAAATCAATCTCAAAATCTTCATCGATATTTTCATTTATCAACTTTAATTCTTTATTATTTATAAACTCTCTCAGTTTTATGTTTATTATAGAACTAAGACTTATTCCATTTTTTTTAGCCAATTCTCTTGCAACTTTGATTACATTTGAATCAACTCTAGCTGTAATTGTTTGTGTGCTCATATGTATTACATTTGTATATAAAACGAACACATTATACTTATAAAAAAACACAAATCAAGCATTTCTTTTTAAAATTACTTTCCAAATCTTTCTTTCAATATCTCCATTTTATTATTCAAAATTTCATTCACATCTAAATTCATCATCCTAGCTAGTCTAATCGTAGAAAAAATCACATCTGCTAATTCATTTTTCAATTTTTCATCAGATATTTTATCCATTTTTTCCAGCCTCTGTCATCCAAATTTTCATAATACTTGTTCGTTTAATTCTCATACTTCTTCATTTATTTTCATGGTTTGAGAAAAACATCTTTCTCTGATAGAATAATCTCAAGAAGTAGGATATATTCATTTATTCAAAGTCCAATCAATAAAATCTGATAATTCTTTTATTCCCATTTTTCAAAATAATTTTTTAAAAACTTTTCTAAATCTTTTCTACTTTTATAATAATAAATTTCCTTTAGTATTGGTAATCATAGTGTCAATCAAGATACTTGGCTTCATTCTTCTGCTATTACTAATAATGGTTTATTTAGTCAGAAAGCTATACCAATTTCCAATCATTGTCATGTAGAAGGAATTGATTGTTCTCATAAAATAAAATCACATTTTTTTAGTAAGCATAAAGCCCTATCAAACCTTTCTTGATCTGTTCATACAAATTCAACCGTATCCAAAGGAGAATATATTTCATCAAAAAAAGGTTTGCAAGCTTTTATTATGTTTTGATATTTTGTTTTATCTTCTGTGTTTTTTGGTAAAGTTCATAATATTAATAAATTTTTCATAAATAGATATTAATTATAAAATCTAATATTGGTGAGTTCTAGATTTACTAAACTTTACTCATTTTCATTTTCTATATTCATCAGAAATATCTGTCTTTAAAGATATAGTTCAGTCCAATGTAATTATTTCAGCTTGATTAGTGACAGTATCATAAATTGCAAATGTGGCATTATCTGTTTTGTGTGCTGATATTTCTCCAGGATTTACAATTAAACATTCGTTTATTTTATCGATATTGTAAGAGTGATCGTGTCAATAAAAAACAACATCAAAGTCCCCAGATTTAGCCATTGGTTTGGCCAACATAGGATAATGTGTGATAAATATTTTTTTACCATCAATTTCCAAAATATCAAATGTATCAAATCATACTTCTAAATTACTTCAATTAGACAAGGAAGTCTTTGTTATTGCAACCTTATCACCATCATTGTTCCCCCAAATAGCAAAAACAGGCACATCAGACAAAGCCAACAATTTAGCAATTCAGTTATTTATAAAATCTCACAAGAAAAGTATTTTTTCTACTTTATAATCCTTTATTTTATGCAAAAAAAGTGTTAAATTATGGAAATTTTCGTGTATGTCTGAAATTATTGCTATTTTCATTTTGATTTATATATGATTAAATTATATTTTTTAGCAAACGTGAATTTTTACAAATCCTTTGGTTGGCGAATTCACGTTTACATGATTTTACCCCATAAATCCTTCCAATTCATCCACTTTCACTCTTTTCTGCTCCATACTATCTCTTTCTCTGATAGTCACTGTCCCATCTTCTATACTTTGTTGGTCTACGGTAACACAAAATGGAGTTCAGATTTCATCTTGTCTTCTATATCTTTTACCTATAGCTCATCCATCATCATATTCACACTTAAATTTCTTGCTAAGTTTTTTGAATATATTTTCAGCTATTTCCACTTGTTTATCATCTTTTTTTATCAATGGCAAAATTGCAAATTTTACTGGTGCTAATTGTTTTGGAAATCTTACTACTACACGAGTCTCTTCATTTTCTAAAGTTTCTTCATCATAAAATTCCAACATAGTTACCATCACAGTCCTTCCAAGTCCAAAAGATGCCTCTATACACCATGGTATATATCTTTTTCCAGTGAATGGATCAGAATATTGCATATCTTTACCACTCACTTCTTGATGTTTAGTTAAATCAAAATTAGTCCTGTTATGTACTCATTGAATTTCTCCAAATCATCGTGGATATCTGTATTCCACATCAGTAGCTGCAGCAGCATAATGAGCCAATTTTTCATGATCTTTAAATCTCAAATTCTCAGGATTAATTCAAATAATATTTGTCCAATAACTCATAGAATCTTCTTTCCATTTATTATAAATTTCCATAGCTTTGTCTGCATCATTTTCTACGAAATATTCTATCTCCATTTGTTCAAATTCTCTCGTCCTATACAAAAATTGTCCTGGAGTAATTTCATTTCTAAAAGCTTTTCATATTTGTGCTAATCCAAATGGTATTCTAGCTCTCGTACTATCCAATACAGCTCTAAAATCTGTAAACAACGATTGACAAGTTTCTGGTCTCAGATAAACCTTACTAGAATCATTTGCAACAGGTCATAGATGTGTGTCCAGCATTAGATTAAAATTTCTACAATCAGTCCAGCTTGCTGGTTTTTTACTTTCAGGATTGTTTGGTATATTTTTTACTATAAAATCTCTCATACCATCATTTCCCCAGGATTCTGGTGATAGATTTGGAACTCACAATTTCTTTGCTAAATCGTCATCGTTTAGTCAATCTCTATTTTTTTCAAAAAAATCTTCAATTAATTTGTCTGCACGAAATCTTTGACCAGTATTTTTGTCATCAATAAGAGCATCAGAAAAAGATGCTAAATGTCAGCTAGCTTTCCATGTCGTTGGATGTGCTATGATAGCAGTATCCATATATATTATATCATCTCTTTCTTGAGTAAAGTTTTTTGTCCAAAGATCTGCAATATTTTTTTTAAGCAAAGATCAGTATGGTCCAAAATCCCAAGCATTTGCCAGTCATCCATAAATTTCAGAATTTGGATAAACAAATCCTTTTCTTTTTGCCCAAGATACGATAGTTTCTAAATTAAATCACATTTTTTCTAAGTATAAAGTAAAAAAGTTATCAAGTTGAAAGTAATAAAAGTTTTAATAGGTTAAAAAGGTCGCAATAGGTCGCAATAGGTCGCAAAGGTTGCAATAGGTTGCAAAAGTTGAGACAGGTTTCAAAGAACCGGGACGTTGCAACCCTTGAAACATTGTAACCTTTGTAGCCTTTTCAACATTGTAGCCTTTGTTAGCCTTTGCGACTTTTCAATCTTTTTCCAATTTATAAAAAAGTAATTAGAAAACAATAAAAAGTTAAAAAATAGCTTATAGCTAATGGCTAATAGCTATAGGCTGTCACATTTGTCACAAAGAAGTATCTCATTCGTATAAATATATAGAAAGTAATGCTTTATTTTTACCATACAATGATTAAAAACAAATTATTTGATATGATTCCTTGTTCTTATGTTGTGGTAGCTTGATATATTCAGCAAGATTATTTTATTATAAAAAGATAAAATCATTATATATGAATATGACAAGCTACGGAGAAAAATAATACCGTAGCTTTTTTGTTTTAATGTTTATTTATTATTATGTGAAAGGAAAAGAAGATATTGAATGTTGGACCAAAAAGAGTTCTAAATTACTTACGAAAACAGTATATGTGAGAAAAGTTTTTATTTTTTCCTATGTTTTTGTTTAGAATTTGAGTTACTGTTTTGTGATTGTTACCAGCCATATATTACAAAAAAATAGTAGATATTATCTCTGATTTTATCCCTTGACAACAAGCTATTTTTGCTAGTCATGCTATATCAATTTTGATAATTATACTTTTTGTTAAATTATGAAATTTATTAGCATACAGATTATCAGATTTTTTCTTGATAAAAATGTCATTGAGAATTATGAGAAAAGTATATTTAGAGTGTTTTGATTACGTGCACAAACATTCATATATGTTTTTTTCAAACAATTTTACATGATCTCTGATAAAAAAAATAAATAAGATGATATGAGCTGTAGATCGTATTACAGACATATTTGTTTTAGAATTGTCTGCCATAATATTCAATTCAATATTTATCACAATCGTAGTTGGGCTAGAAAATATATATTTTTCAGTAATTTTCGTTTCATGGATTTCTATATTTACTATCATACAGTACTATCTTTACAAACGAAATTATCCTTATGAGATCAGAGCAAACGAACAAGATTCTAAAGTATCATGAGTTTTGGCTGATACTATTACAAACAATTTTAATATAAAAACTTTTTCCACATTAAAAAGAGAATTTAAATTTTTTGATAATGTTGTGACGAAGCGAAAAGACATAAATCATACTAGATGGATGAGAGCTATGGTAATATGGACAATTACATGACTTATGATGATTGCCATGGAATTCTTTGTGTTTTACTATGCAATAAAACTACGAAGCTTTGGCGCTTTATCTATATGAGTATTTGTATTACTTCAAATATATATATTCAGATTGTTCGATCAACTTCGAGGTATATGACACATATTTAGACATATGTACAGGTCTTTCTCTGAATCAGCTGAAATGATAGAAATATTAGACACACCACATGAAATCAAAGATATATCAAACAAAGAACTCAATGTTTCTGCATGAAAGATAGAATTTGAAAAAGTTAAGTTTGCTTATGAATCAGATAATACAATATTTAATTGACTTGATTTAAGGATAAAATCATGAGAAAAGGTAGCTATAGTGGGAGAATCTGGATCTTGAAAAACCACATTAGTCAAACTTTTGTTTAGATTTTTTGATATTCAGTGATGAAAAATACTTATTGATGGACAAGATATATCACAAGTAACTCAGGATTCACTGAGAGCTCAAATCTCTATGGTACCTCAAGATACAGTATTATTCCATAGATCAATTAGAGAAAATATAGCATACTGAAATCCTAAAGCAACCGAAGAACAAATAATCGCAGCAGCTAAAATGGCCAGATGTCATGAATTTATTTCTAAGCTGCCAAAATGATACGATACCTTGGTATGAGAGAGATGAATCAAACTTTCTGGATGAGAAAGACAAAGAGTTGCTATTGCTAGAGCAATATTGGAAAATAAAAGAATATTGGTATTAGATGAAGCCACATCTTCACTAGACTCTGAATCTGAATATTTGATACAAGAAGCAATGGATGAGGTTATGAGAAATAAGACCGTAATAGTAGTGGCACACAGATTATCTACAATTATGAAAATGGATAAAATTATAGTAATGGATAAATGAGAAATTATAGAATCCTGAAGTCACAAGATGCTTTTAAGTAAGAAAGATAGTGTTTATAAGAAATTGCGAGATATTCAGTCTGGATGATTTTTACTATAATATATTCTTTGTCGTTTCGCCGCGTCCCGCTACAGAGCGCGCAAGTATTAAGTATTGCGAGAAAATTCTTGTGAGGAATTTGATAATTTGTCATTCTGATCCCGCAGAATTGCGGGAGAAGAATTTATTATATGTATATTTTATTTTAATTATGGGTCAAATTAAAAGACAAATCATAAATTTTATTAGATCTAAAATCTTGTTTCAGAAAAAACAAAAAAAAGTGGTCGAAAATTTGACACAGAGTTCTTGAAAAATGCATAACATTTTTCATTGAACGAAGGTTCAAATTAGGATAAACATTATATATTTTATAGCATATCAACTGTGATTTAAAACAAAGTATAAAAAAGTGGTCGAAAATTTGACAAATAAAACATTTTTTCGTATAATATAACTGTACAAATGATTTGACTATAAATTGTTTTATAATTTGGGTACGAAATATCCAATGATTAAGCCACTTTGTATTTAATAGTTTGTATACTTAGGAAGAAGGTCATATACATTTAATAATGATAACGCTTTTAAATCTTCAATAATATTGTTGCTTTAAAAGTTTGGTTCATAAATGACTACTCCTACTTGAGCATTATACCTTATTTTTAGTTCTTTAGTTTCTTAATCGATATTAAAGATTCTTAAATCTAAGATATAACTAGATTCTCTATGAAATTTTGAATAAAAGTTTTGTAGAAGTTTAGCTTAGAATGACATTGTTATGATGTTGTGTTTATAGATTAATTTAGGCCAATTTAATTTATATCACACTATCTAGATGCCAATCTGACTCAAGCAGAAGCAGCCACACTTTGAACTTTTATTCTACATTTATATATTATTTATATATAGTTTGTACAAAAACAAAAATAAAAGGATTGGCCAAATTTATTTATTTAACTCTTTACAAACTCTTGTAGAATATAAATCTAGTATTTAGGCGATGGTCTATTTCTAGATTAGACTCAATCATTGTTATTTGTTTATAGATTCTTCTTCCTTTCCCTTTTTAACTTGCGATTTGCAAGTTTTTTTTTATATTAAAAACAATTTTTTAAATAAAAAAATATCTTAAATGAAACACTATGTCGTTCGAGAATGAGCTAGGAGATGAATATTTACTTCACGAGATGAATGTAAAGATTTTGTGGTATGAGTAAAATGAGCAAAATACAAATCTTTTGAATCATTAGAGCAAGCAGAGGAAGCTTTTGGTAAAGGATATCAGCCATTTTATCAAAATAAATCTGAACAACGAAAAGAAAAAGATTTGCCTTTTTACAAAAATAGTATTGCAGTAGACGCTGCATGTTCACACAATCCATGACTTACAGAATATCAGTGAATAGATTTAATTACTGGAGAAAAAATATTTCACAAAAAACTTTGAGAATGAACCAATAATATTGGTGAATTTCTTGCTTTGGTCCATGGACTTGGTTATCTAAAGCAAAACAATTCAGACAAAGCTATATACACAGACTCAAAACATGCTATGAAGTGGATAGTAGAATGAAAGTGTAAAACTAATCTCAAAAAATCATCAGAAAATCAGGAAGTATTTAATTTGATAAAGAGAGCAGAGGATTGGCTTACTAAAAACAAATTTGATACACAGATACTCAAACGAAACACAAAAGATCGATGAGAAATCCCAGCAGATTTTGGTAGAAAATAAAATATTTAGGTTTTCTTGTAGGGTACGCTCACGAGCGTACCTTACAAACAAATTATAGTTTGATTTTTTAAAATATAAATTATTAAATGTATCTTTAGAGAATTAAATATAGAAGAATAAAACCAATCCCTCCGGTCTCACTTCGTTCGACCACCTCCCTTTATTAAGGGAGTGTAAAATATGTTTGAAATACTTTACAATAATCTTATAAGCTTATTTAGTTATTTTATATATCTCATATATCATGATTGATCCAAATTGTATATTTTGTAAAATAATAGCATGAGAGATACCTAGTGTCAAAATACGAGAAGATGATGATTTTGTAGCTATATTAGACGCTTTCCCAAATCGCAAAGGTATGACTCTTGTTTTGAGTAAAGATCATTATAGTTCAGATGTTTTTGAGCTAGATGATGATTTTTTGGCAAAATATATCAAAGCAAGCAAAAAAGTTGTTCAGTTGCTCAAAAAGTGATTAGATGTACAAAGAATTTGAATGGTAGTAGAGTGATTAGAAGTAAACCATGCACACATTAAATTATATCCATTTTACAATGGGATGTGATTTCAAACTTGAGTATGAAATTGACCAAAACAATCATTGGAAGATCTAAAAAATATTGCAGAAGAAATTCAAAAAGCTAATTTATAATTTATAATATAATCATGGCCAATAAAATTGTGGGATCTATATGACAAACATTTACAAAACTTACAAAACCAAACAAAAAAAATTATATAAAAAATAAATTAGAAAAAGAATATAAGTTTACAAAAGATCAAATAAAAGAAGTCTTTTTGTTGTGGAATAAAGATTACAAATGACTTGAAGACGCTATAAAAGATGTAGAAGATATAAATTCGTGATTGTTGGAATATACAGAATTGTGACAAGAAACATGAACTGTATTATATGAAACATTAATATCTAGAAAAAAATAATTTTATTTTTTTATAAAATATATGCTTAGAACACATAACTGCTGAGAATTGACAGCCAAAAATGTATGACAAGAAGTTGTTTTATCTGCTTGGGTCAACAAAAACAGAAATTTATGATGACTTCATTTTATAGATCTTAGAGATCGTTACTGAATTACACAAGTTACTATAGATCCCAACAATTCAGAACTTAAGCAAAATATATGAGATATAGAATCTTTTTTGCACAATATAAAATCAGAATATGTTTTGCAGATAAAATGAAAAGTGGTAGCTAGACCAGACAATATGATAAACAAAGATATGAAAACATGAGAAATAGAAGTACAACCAACATATGTTGAAATTTTATCAAAAGCTGATGTTTTGCCGTTTCCTATTACTGACGATCCAAACACAAGTGAAGAAAATAGATTTAAATATAGATTTCTAGATCTTAGAAGAAGGCCAGTTCTCAGAAATTTAGAATTTAGGACCAAAATGGCTAAATTTACTAGAGATCGATTTACTGATAGATGATTTTTGGAAATACAAACACCTATATTTACAGTATCTTCACCAGAATGAGCTAGAGATTACCTTATTCCATCTAGAGTAAATCCAGGTAAGTTTTACGCACTTCCTCAAGCTCCACAACAATACAAACAATTACTTATGGTTGGTGGAATTGATAAATATTTTCAGATTGCCCCATGTTTTCGTGATGAAGATCCAAGGGCAGATAGACATAGTTGTGAGTTTTATCAAATTGACTGTGAAATGTCTTTTGTAGAACAAGAAGATATATATCAAGTGGTAGAGTGATTTATGAAAGAAATGACTTCAGTACTAGTCCCACACAAAAAAATTACTACAAATTTTCTTAGAGTGAAATATGTGGATGCTATAGATAAATATGGGACAGACAAACCAGATCTTAGATTCGCCATGGAATTTGTAGATATGACTCAAGATTTCAAAAATTCAGAATTTTCAGTATTTCAAAATACTGCCAATATGTCAAAATGATGCATCAAAGCTATAAATTTTGAAAATAAAATATTATCCAGAAAAGAAATAGACGAGCTTACAAAAATAGCACAAGAAGCAAAAGCAAAATGACTTGCATATATTTGTTTTACAGCAGAGTGAGTTCAAGGTAGTATTGCAAAATTTTTTAGTGAATCTGAGATGAATAATATCAGATCTAAATTAAATGCAAAAGAATGAGATACAATATTATTTATAGCAGATGAATATAATACTACAGTAAAAGCAATGAACAAAGTTAGATTGGCAATCAGAGATAAATATAATCTAGTAAATAATAACGACCTTTGTTTCGTGCGAATAGAAGATTTTCCAATGTTTGAAAAAGATGATGAAACTGGGAAACTAGATTTTGCGCACAATCCCTTTTCAAATGTTAAAGGATGAGCAAAAGCTTTTGAAACACAGGATATTATGACTCTAGAAACTACACAATATGATTTGATTATCAATTGATTCGAATCACTTTCTGGTTCTATACGTAATCATGATCCAGAAGTGCTCCTCAAAGTATTTCAAGCAGCTTGACTTGGAGAAAAAGAAATCAAAGAAAAATTTGGAGCGATGTACAATGCTTTTCAGTACTGAGCGCCACCTCATGGTTGATTTGCTCTAGGTTTTGATAGGATTATGATGATATTGTTAGATGAAGAAAATATCCGTGAATGTTATGCTTTCCCAAAATCTGGTAGAGCAGAGGATACTATGATGTGAGCTCCATGAATAATAGATAAAGAAACTTTGGATGAACTATATATTCAAATTAATCTACCTAAAGACAAAAATATTTAAAATACTTTCCAAAAAAAATGACAGAAAAAATTAAAAAGCTTTATCGTAATGAGAAAAAAGCAGTCATTTGATGAGTTTGCCAATGATTGTGAGAATACTTCAATATAGATCCAATACTTGTAAGAGCTGTATTTGTTGTTTTTTGAATTATGTGATGATTTGCTTTATTGCTTTATATTGTTTTGCGAATTGTAATACCATCAAAAAAACGTTAATTTCCCTCTCAAATATCATATTCCTCTTTTTCTAATTCTAAAACTCTTATGTGATTTCATATTATTTTAAAATTTTTTCATATCTTTTTAAAAAGTCTTTCAACTTCTTGGTGTTCATCTACTATAATTATTTTTCATCCAGGCTTTAATATCCTAGACGCTTCTGTTAGCAGTTTATAAGGATTTACACATTCTTTGGTGATTACATTAGTCATAAAGACATAATCTTGTGAGTTTTCAGGTAATTTTGTATTTTCACCAGATTCTCATATCAAACTTATTTTTTCACTATTTTCAATTCATCTTTCTTCTCATTTTTCCATAACACCCTGTTTTAAATGACCTTTTTACCTGATTCACCCCCTTTTCTTGTTATTTTTTTCTCAAACTTTTCAAAAAATCCTTGCAAATCGTTAATACATATTTAAATTGACCCTTTCGGACTTTGAGAAACTCTTCACAAGGAGGAAAAGGTGCCTCATCCTGTTATAA
>CAZSQL010000014.1:0-20358 GCA_964609035.1 uncultured Candidatus Peribacteria bacterium | reverse complement strand
TTCTTATTTGTGACATAAGTAAGTAGCAAATGCGAAATTCGTATAACTAGTAGTTGTCTGTCATATCCCTATAAGTAATCAAGTCCTTTCTGAAAGAAATTTGGAGGGGATTTTTTATTTCATATACTCCTTCAAAAATATAATTTATATTTTTGATTGAAGTATATATAGTTATAAACTCAATAATTCCTCATTAAACTTCCCCCCACCTTCGTGGACTAAAGCGAATTCTTTGGTTGGTAACTATATTTTAGATTTTTTTAGAAAAATTAATATCTAACAATCCTCATAAACAATAAATGGAGAACTAACTAATCATCATCATTGACCATACTTATGATAAACTGGAACATCACCAGCAAGACCATAGCCACGAGAAGAAAATCACCAAGAAAAACGATAAAGAACAGGTCATGAATTTCCTCGATAATTATTAGCTATTCAATAAGATACTGAACCCCAGTTATCAACTCATACCCACTCATTAGTAATATTGTTAAGATATCAAGTTGTTTTCAAATTAAATAATATTGCTAAATTATGAATTTTTTCTTCAGTATTTTTTCATGGGAAGAAATCAATAAGATTGATAGGCGTATCAGATTCTAAAATTTTTTTATTCTGTTTTTCACATTCTTTTTTTACACTAAAAAAATCAAAAAAAGCCAATCACTTAATACCTGTATTTCAATTTTTATCTACATAATCTCAAGAAAGCAGATCATTATGATTAGGTTCTGCAGTAAGTAGAGAAAACTTTTTCTTCATTTTAATAATCTCTATCTTTCCATCATTTGCTATTCTTATATTTTCTCTCATTCTTTTTCTTTCCTGTGGAATAAGTTTTTCCCATACTTGAGAATATCATACATGATTTGGAAAAGGACATTTTTTTTCGTATTCATCAAAAGCATCAACGATCTGGTTATGCACCTCAGGGTTATTGATTTCTTTTTCATATCGCTCTCAAGTCTTAGGTACTTGATCTAATTCATTAGATAAGATTTTAGGCGTATTATTCATTATGAAACGATAAATATCTAAAATTTCACACAATTAATTATAACCAGAAACCCAAAAAAATGCAAATTTTACACTTAATTTACTTTATCTTTAATTTAGAAAAAATCCCCTCCAAGTAATTTAAGTAAGGGATACGAACAGACAACACGCACTATCCATCATAATTCTACGACGGACTAGTGCGGAACGTTGTCTGTGATATCCCTTATAGCTAAAAAGTCCTTTCTGAAAGAAATTTGGAGGGGATTTTTTATTTTAATTTAAATTTTTTTAGAAGAAATTTATCTCTGTCGGTAATAGCCGACCATAAGATATTTTTTGCCACCGATTTCCTCATATTTCTCTGTAAACACCTTTCCTCAAAGTTTGTCATAGAAACCTCTGGACTGAGGATTTTCCTTTAATGTCCACAGATAGAACGACTTTTTATCCTTAAAAAAATCGTCATTCATAATAGTATACATAAGCTCTTTTCCGACACCTTTTCCTTGGAAATTTGGATCTATATAGATTGTGTAGATTTCAGCTTCATAAGGAACTTCACTTTTTGGAGCACCTCCATCTATAAATCAGATTATCTTTCCATCCAATTCTTTGACATAGATTACGGATTCTTTTTTTTCTAATCGATCTTTCATTCTTTGTACCCTTTCCTCAAAATTCATATTTTCCAAAAATTCTGGATCAAGAATATCCTTATAATTATGTTTTTGTGTATCTAAGTGTACTTTTATTATAGCAAAAGCATCATCAAGAGTAGCCTTTCTGATTCAATTATTAGTTGTTTTTTCTTCGGTTTCTTTGAGTTTCATTATATCCATAAGTTGCCTCTAACAATATAAATAACATTTACAATAGTATTATAATCAAAATTAATGCTTTTTCAAATCTTAGCTATTTTTACTTGATTTTAATGAAAGATTAGAAATACTCGATTTTATCAATTTTAATTGAAATCAGGAGTAAAACAAAATTTTTGATTCTTAAAGGAAAAAGAATGTTAAATAACTTTTATTTTAAAAAAGAAGCTCAATGAAAAAAACCTTTTTAGTTTTAAGAAATGGTTTATTAACCGGATTTATAATTAATCTAGCAATTGGTCCGCTTTTCTTTTTTGTAATTAATCTTTCACTCCAAAAAACCATTCTTGATGGTTTAATGGGAGCTTTAGCACTAACAGTTGTTAGTTATATTTATATTGCTCTTGCTACATTTGGTGTTGGGAAATTATTTGAGAGTAAAAAAGTAAAAAAGATATTTTGAATAATCAGTTCAATCGTCTTAATTATTTTTTGAGGAATTATCATTAAAGGAGCAATAGGTAGTGTAATTTCCGAAGCCACAGTAAATACTGGAAATATACTTTCAAGTTTTACTTCTGTTTTCTTGCTCGCAATCTCCAATCCAATGTCAATTGTGTTCTTTACTGGTTTATTCTCAGCAAAGGCAATCGAATATAATTATACAAAAAAAGAATTATATTCTTTCGGTTTCGGAGTTGGACTAGCTACTTTTATATTTACAAGTTGAGCAGTCATTGTGTTTTGATTACTCAAAGGAACAATACCAACAATAGTTATGCAAATATTGAACATAGCAGTAGGAACTTTAATAGTCGGATATGGTATCATAAGACTAGTTAAACCTCTAAAGAAAAAATAAAAAAATAATTTAGATTTTCTTAATTTAATTTAGAAAAAATCCCCTCCAAGTAATTTAAGTAAGGGATACACACAGACAACTCGCACTATCTGACATATAAAATACATCAGACGAGTGCGAAACGTTGTCTATCATATCCCTATAGTAATCAAGTCCTTTCTGAAAGAAATTTGGAGGGGATTTTTTATTTTAATTTAGATTTTTTTATTTCCAAAGAATCAATAAATTCATTACTATATAATATACAAGCTTTTTTAGGTTCATAAGAATATTTTTTAATTTGAAAAGAAACGTCAGGTATTATAATATCACTTATAAATAATTCTTCTCGATCATTTTTATTACCAAATTTTCAATTTTTATAATATTTTATATTTCATTTATTATATTTTGAAAAAACATCCAATAATATATTTTCTCATTCTTCAGAAAGCTTATTTTTATCATTAGAATTATATACATATACAGCAAATGGAAAATATAATCAATTAGACATTGGCACATTATGAAAACGCAGGCATTTATCTGGAAATTCATTCCTTCGAGTAAACGCTGTTTCATTTCTAACATATATATTAGCAAGAATTTTTTTTTTGAAGTATTTAATTATATTTACATCTTTAACTAATCATTTAGTTTTTAATTCTTGAACAACAGAATCAATTAAAATAAATAAATTTTTTGCAGTATCAGGCAACGATTCTATTTGTTTTTGTTCATCTTCATCAAAAGCTTCAACAATCTGATTATGAACTTCAGGATTACTTAATATTGCTTCATATTCTTCTCAAGTTTTCGGTCTTTCATTTTCATGGACAAGATTAACTTCTCATCATTCTTGAAGAAATTTTTGTTTAGTAGACATTATTTAGTAGCCATTATAAAATTATAAATATTTAAAAATCAACACAGTTAAATTATAATCAGAATTAAAAAAAATGCAAATTTTACGCTTGATTTATGTTATTTTCATATTAATTTATTTTTTAAAAAAATATCACAAAATTTGTTTATAAATTTTGTTTTTCAAAATTTGCAAAAATAAATTTTCTAGTTATAATTAGACTGTATTTTACAATACTAATCAAAAAACCAATGAAAACTATATTGTGATGGATATTTGCGACTATCATGGCCACTATTATTTTCTGTGTTGGAATAATACTAATCCCTATGCAAACAAAAGTGGCAGAAAAAATAGAGCTAACCTATATTTTTGTAGATGAAAATGGTGATGAATATGATATTTTTGAACCAGTACATGGGGCAGCTACCGACTGGTCATTTTTGTTTGAGGGTGAAGAAAACAATACTGGAGTTACTTTAAATGTAAATAATAATACAGGTACTATCCCAAATATAGATTATCTATCAAATATAAATGATAATAATACTTGAGACGTAAAACTAGAAGATAAAATCACAGAAATGGAAAACAATCAAACTAGTATAGATTTGGATGTTTTGATTAAACAAGTAGATGATATAAAAAAAGATATAGCATCAAAGGAATATAATAAGTGTACTACACCTTGGAAAACGACTCTAGAACATGGAGAATCTGTAATAGCGTATGAACAAAGAAAAGATGTGCCAACGATTTGTAATGCACAAAGAAGGACGTGTAATGATGGTGTACTAAATGGTAATTATACACAATGAGCTTGTAGAGAAGATGTAGAATATAAATATACTAGAGTAAAAGTGATATCATATAATACAAAAGTACCAGGAGAATTGGTACAAAATCCTGGATATGCAAAAAATGATTGAGCTGAATTTGACACTGATGGAAAGATTAATCCAGACATACAAAGACCAAATACACAATGGAACAACAACATAAAAGACAGAACAATAAATGAAAAAGATATAAAATTATGAAAAGATTCTCATTACAATTGTACTTCCCCATGGTGAGAAGTGGTACAACATGGTCAGTTTATAAAAGCATACCAATCAGAACTCTGATTTACAGATCAACAATGTCAAGTAGAGCTTAGATTGTGTTTAGATTGAAAATTAAATGGTCGCTATAGTAGCAAAAAATGTGAATATACTGGAGTTACTTCACAAGATTATAGATGATGAAATGTAGATGTCACAAAACCTAGTCAGGAGCTATTAAATGAAATTTCAAAACAAAATCCAAATAAAAGATGATTTTTTGGATGGATTACAGGTTTATTTAGATAAAAATTTCTTGTTGTAATTATAATATAAATACTCCTATCCCGTCCTTTCATGAAGGCAAGATCAACCTCCTTTGAAAAAGGAGGACAAAAATTTTACCCCTCTTGCATGTGCGAATCTTTACCAATCCTATGTAGGCGCGAATTCGAATTCGCGCCTGCATTTTTTAATTTTTCTTTTCAATCAAAACCCCTGGACTCATTTCATTAGTTATTATTTATTTTACCGTAACAGATTTTGCAAGATTCCTTGGCTTGTCTATTTCTTTATTTAAGAAATCTGCCGTATAATAAGCCAACAACTGCCCCACAACTGCAGTAATGAATGGATATGTTTCATCTATGCATGAAGGTATTTTTATGAAAAAATCTGGTGAATCAATTTCTTTGTCTGATATGATTAAAACTTTTCATTTTCTAGCTTTGATCTCTTGTATCGATGAAAGATTTTTTTCAAACAAAATATCATTTGGTAAAAATAATACAGATGGAATATTTTCATCTACAAGTGCTAGTGGTCAGTGTTTTAACTCCCCTGTGGGATAAAACTCTGAATGTAGATATGTAATCTCTTTGAACTTCAATGAGGATTCACGAGCTATTGGTAACTGATAATGTCTTCCCAAAAAGAAAAAATCTTTGTATTTAGCTAACTCCTCAGAAATTTTTTTTATATCTAAATATGAATTAAGGACCTGATCTATGAGATCTGGGATTTTATTTAATGCAGCCATAACTTGGTCATATTTGGCTTTGCTCAGTCATCTTTTTTGTCACAGAAACAATGCCAACAAGATGATGCAAGTAATTTGTGCAGTAAATGCTTTGGTAGATGCCACTCATATCTCTGCTCCTGCTCTAGTAAATAGTCCATAATCTGTAAGACGAGAAATAGTAGATCAGACAACATTTACAATACCAAAAGTGTGTGCTCATCTAGCTTTTAGAAGTTTTAGAACTTCTATACTATCTGCTGTTTCTCATGATTGAGAAATAAACACAAATAAAGTTTGGTCATCTACTTTGATGTTTTGATATTCATATTCACTAGCAATATAGCTGATAGATTCCAATCATGCTAGATTTTCCATATAGTATGTTCACAAAACTCCAGCATTGTAAGAAGTACCACATCAGACAAAAACTATCTTTTTGAAATCCTCATCCCTCATCCCGTGGAAAGCATCAGCATTCATAGTATTGTTTGTAAAATCTACTCTTCATTTGAATATTCTTTTGATAATTGAGGATTGTTCAAATATTTCTTTGAGCATAAAATGTTTGAAATCTCATTTTGAAGATTCTAAAAGCTCGATATCCATATCTTCTATTTTTCTACTAATATTGATTCAGTTTGATTTTATTTTGTAATCATTGTCCTTGATATATAAAATATCACCATCATCTAAATAAATCAATTTATCTATATATCCAGAAAGAGCTTGTTTGTCTGATGAAAAATAAAATCAGTTGTCTTTATCATATGCAAAAAGCAATGGACTTCCAAGTCTCACTGCGATCATCTCGTGTGGATTTCTTTGGGATACGATAAGTAATGCATAAGCTCCACGGATTTTGGAAAGCATTTTTTCTACTGTTTGTAAAAAATCTCATGTCCATAAATCTTCAAGTAAGTTTGCAACTACTTCACTATCTGTTTGACCATAAAATTGATATCATTTTTTTTGTAAATCTTCTTTGAGTTGGTGATAATTTTCTATAATTCAGTTGTGAACTATATGAAAATTTTTGTTTTTATTATAGTGTGGATGTGTGTTTTCTTCTGATATTCATCCATGAGTAGCCCAACGTGTGTGAGCAATACCAAAATTCCAGGAATCATTTGGATCTAAAGTATTGTCCATCTTGCTAGCAAGATTTGAAACTTTTCAAACTGCTTTGATAAGATTGGTTTTTCAATTATTATTTCCAATAAACATACCAGCAGAATCATATCCACGATATTCCAATCTTTCAAGTCAATGAATTAAAATTTTTTGAGCATCATTTCTATTTCAAATATATCCAAATATTCAGCACATACCATTTAGTTAAAAATTAAAAGTTCTTAAAGTTTATATTTTTATGAATTTAATCTGCAACAAAAAAAATCTCAGAATAAATCCATGAGATTTTTTATAAGATTTTGCTATCATTATCTATGATTTTTCCTTTTATCTATTAGTCTGAAGACAAAAAGGATTAATAATGTCGCAAAAAGACACACAACTCCTACAAAAACCATTGCAGGATGTTCAATAATGAATTGAGTTATTTTTTCCATGGCTATTAATTTTATTTTTTTTATCAATTTTAATCATAAATATTTTAGCAATAATGTCAATAAAAGTGTGTCGATTTTATTATTAAAATCTAATTTTGTAGTGAAATTGAAATAATTTTTGCTATAAAAAGGTTATATATTTTATATTTAATAGAAATAAATGGTAAAATTGACAACAAGAGCAGAAGATTACAGTGAATGGTACAACCAACTTGCATGAGAACTTGCAGAAACATCTGCAGTGAGATGATGTATGGTTATAAAACCCTACGGTTTTGCCTTACGAGAAAATATCAGAGACATACTTGATAGAATGTTCAAAAATACTTGACACGTAAATGCATATTTTCCAATATTTATACCAAAATCATTCTTAAATAAAGAAGCTCAACATGTAGAACATTTTGCTAAAGAATGTGCCATAGTGACACATTATAGACTGATGAATGATCCTAATTGAAAATGAATTGTGGTTGATCCTGAAGCAAAACTTGAAGAAGAATTGATCGTGAGACCAACATCTGAAACAATTATCTGGAATAGTTACAAAGATTGGATTCATTCTTATCGTGATTTACCGTTGTTAATTAATCAACGAGCAAATGTGGTTAGACGGGAAATGAGAACGAGATTGTTTTTGAGAAGTGCAGAATTTTTACGACAAGAAGGACATACAGCTCATGCAAGTGCAAAAGAAGCAGATGAAGAAGCAAGAAAAATGCTAAATGTTTACAATGATTTTTGTGTAAACTTTATGGCCATATCGCCAGTACTTGGACCTAAACCAGAACATGATAAGTTTGCTGGTGCAGTAACTACTTATGCATTTGAGCCAATGATGCAAGATGGTAAAGCTCTTCAAGCTGGAACAAGTCATAATTTATGACAAAATTTTGCTAAAGCTTTTGATGTGAAATTTACCAACGAAAACAATGAATTAGAATATGTGTATGCGACTTCTCGAGGAGTTTCTACAAGATTAATCTGAGGTATCATTATGGCTCATTCTGATGATAACTGACTTGTATTACCACCAGCATTAGCACCACTACATGTAGTGATTGTCCCTATATACAAGACAGAAGAAGAACTTCAAGAGATCAAAAACTATATTAAACCACTTACTGACAGATGTGATACTACTAGACTCTCTTTTCAATCAGAATATTTCAAAGAAACACTTCCTCTTAAACGAAAATTTGATGAAGATAATCATAAATCTCCAGGACGAAAATTTAATGAATATGAACGCAAAGGTGTGCCTATCAGAATAACTGTTGGAGCAAGAGATATTGCCAATGGTGTAGTAGAAGTTTTCAAAAGAGAATCAGGAGAGAAAATTTCACTTCCACTCGAAGAGGTAATAGTACACATAGATCAATATCTTTACAAAGCACAAAACAATCTTTTAAAAAAGAATATTGCGTTTAGAGAGGAACATACTTACACAGTAGATACTTATGAAGAATTCAAAGAGAAGATTCAAAAATGATTTGTTTTTGCTCATCGAGATGGGACTATAGAGACAGCAGACAAAATAAAAGCTGAAACTGCAGCAACAGTAAGATGTTTGCCATTTGACTTAAAAGAAGAAGCTGGAATTTGTATATATTCAGGGAAACCAAGCACAAAAAGAGTTCTGTTTGCTAGAAGTTACTAAAACTTATTTTTTTCCCAATACTGATTGTTTTAAAAAAATATTTTTATAATGATTGAAAAAGCTAAACTATATGTATTGAAACAGTGTAGAAAAAAGACGAATAAATATGGTATGAGACCGTTTTATTCCCATTTTGTTCCTATGGTTGAATATGCATTAGAACTGGCTGAGAAAAGATGAGCAAATAAAGAAATTGTATGAATAGCAGCACGATTACATGATATATGAAGTATTATGTGATCATATGAAAATCACCATGAATGGTGAGCTAATCATGCGGAAGAATTATTGACAAAATGGTGAGTAGAAAAAGAAAAAATAGCAAAGATAAAGCATTGTATATTTGCGCATAGATGAAGTAAGGATATATCTAGAGATACTATCGAAGCTGAATGTATATGTGATGCTGATGCTATGAGCCACTTTAAAGATATCACATCTTTATTTTCTCTAGCAATAGAAACACATAAATTAGATGATATTAAAGCACATAAATTTGTAAGAGAAAAACTAGATAGAAGTTATGCTAAAATGACTCCTCTAGCTCAAAAAATTATTCAAGATAGATATGATGCAGTAAAATTATTACTTAATTAACTTATGCCTGAGCTAAACTTAACTTTCATAATATCTCAAATACTAATGTTCCTAGCAATGGGGACAGATTTTTTGAGCATGCAATTTAAAAATAGAAAATATATTTTTGGTATTTTAATGATTTCTGCTGCATTGATAAGTATCCATTATTTATTGTTGGGCAAAATCACTGCTGGTATAATTGTTACAATCTCAGTATTAAGATTCTTTACATGTATTTGGACTACAGACAAAAGGTATTTGTATATTTTTTTGGTATTAAATACTTTGGCAATTATATTTTCTTATACAGAGATTTATGATTTAATAATATATCTTGGATTATTTGTATTTATTATATGAAACTTTCAAAAAAACGATAAGAAAATGAGATTATTGATGATGTTGGGTACTACTATGGTAATGTCCTACAATATTTTGATATTTTCTCCAATGGGTGCTATAGCTGAATGATCGTTTCTAGTAAGTCATATTTTGTGATATTATAGGTATTATATTTCGAAAAGTAAAAAAAATAAGAATTTAAAATAAATTCCTTAATAAAAAAATCTTGTTACAAAAAAACGTCTACAAATTCGCAGACGTTTTTTTAAAATATTTTATATCCAGAACGAATCCATAGGATCCGAGATATTTCTTCCTTCGGATGGCAGTGTTATCCACTGACCGTCAATCTGCACTTGTGCCGCATAGTCGATGCGGACCACCTCTTCTGCCGTGAAGCCATACATGCTTTCACATATACCTTTGGAATCGCTCACATGAGCTATCCAATATATTGGGTATTCATACTCAGGAGCAGAATATCCCAACTGTCCGAAGTTTGTAAGGTCTTCTTCGGTGAGAATAATTTGAGAATTATCAGCTAATGTGACACTCATGGTCACTTTGATATCATCAAAGTGCTTGTTTGCCATAATAGCAACTCTGTATTTGAATACAGGATAGAGACTGTCTTCATCTCCCCATCCATTTGGTTCCATATAGGCTGTCTGTTTAAAGACATAATTCGGAACAATAGTTTCTTCTTCCTTACTACAACTACTCATACTCAACACGATGATAACTATGATCATCAAAAATACATTTTTTTTCATTTTTATTATTTTTTTGGTTACTTTTGTATTATAAATATATATGGCATAAAGTCAATATAATTTTATTTTTGAATAATAAAAAACTCAAACGATTATGTTTGAGTTTTTTTAGTATAATTTTGAGGAAAATATTATCCTTGCGTTGGATCTACTGGTGCACAAACTTCTGCATCATCTTCACATACGTCTACTACACATTCTCACATTTCGTAAGAATTTATGTTTTGACTAGCACAAGCTGAACAAGCATTACCATATGTCATATTATCATCTCCACATACAGGAGTATAATCCATAGTACAAATTTCAGCTGTTTTTTGTTCTTCTGTACATGCTATTGAACTAGAATCTTTTGAACATCCTGCTAGTAATAAAGTAGCTATAGCCAAGATAGGTAGTACAAATAATAATTTTTTCATAATAAAAATAAATTATAGAAATAAATAAGTGTCAGAGCTTATAAGAAAATAAATATTTTTTGCAAATAAAAAAATAGCTATACCAAACCAACTTAGTAATAACAAACTTTTTCATTTTATTCAAAGTTTGTTTTCTAAGAAAGGTCGGTATATCTTCGCTACATGAAAAATTTTATTTTAAACTTTTCATTGTGGCTCAGTATATAATAAAAGTCATTCTGAATCAAACGAAATATCCAGAAAAATTAAACTGAATTCTTCGCAAGCTCAGAATGACTTATATGTAATATATATAAATTTATCCTTTGGTTTTCATAGCTTCTAATATTCTTCTAAGACTTGAAATATATGCTCAATTTCTAAGATTTGTATTATATTTTTTAGCCAATTCTACTACATCTTTTGTAGCTGGTTTGATAATATTTTCTAGCTTCTCATTTACCTCTTTTTCTGTCCAATAGTAATTTGTATTATTTTGAACTTGTTCAAAATAACTTACTGTAACTCATCCAGCATTTGCTAAAATATCTGGAATTACATCTATTCCCCTACTATGTAAAATGGAATCTGCCTCATAAGTGGTTGGTCAATTTGCCATCTCTAATACTAATTTTGTATTTAATTGAGATGCATTATCTTTTGTAATCTGATTTTCCAAAGCTGCAGGAACTAAAACATCACATTCCAACAACAATAATTCTTCATTGGATATTACTTTTCAATCTTGATAATCTACCACAGATCATCCACTTTCTCTCAAATTTGTAATTTCAGCAATATCAAGTCAGTTGGGATTGTAAATTCCTCATTTACTATCTGATATAGCTACTATAGATGCTCACAATTTATGAGCAATTTGAGCAAAAATAAGTCCAACGTTTCATGCTCATTGTACTACTATTTTTTTTCAATTTATCATCTGTCACTTTTCTTGTAAGTATTGTTGAAGTGAAAATATACCTCAAAGTGCAGTAGCTTCTGTCCTTCATTGACTTCCACCAATTGATAAAGGTTTACCTGTAATTACTCCAGGAGTATGTTTTCAAGTAACTTTAACATATTCATCCAACATCCAAGCCATAATTTGTGGTGTGGTATTTACGTCTGGAGCTGGTACATCTATTTCGTTGCCTATAAATGGAGCTAATTTTTGCATAAATCATCTAGACAATCTCTCTAATTCTCAAAATGACAATTCTTTTGGGTTTAATATAATTCATCATTTTCATCATCACAATGGAAGTCATGCTACAGAAGTTTTTAAACTCATCCGCGCAGATAAAGACATCACTTCATCTTTTGATACATTTTGGTGAAATCTAATTCATCATTTATATGGTCATTTTGCGTTGTTATGTTGAGATCTATATCAAGTGAAAACTTTTGTAGATCAGTTATCCATTTTTACTGGAATATAAAACTCCAATACTCTATCTGGATAAAGTAATTTTTCCAAAAGATTTGAGTCATATTCGTCTTTTATAAAAGAATAGGCTTCTCTTATTTGGTTTTGTACTTGTTCATACAGTTTCATAGTTTGAAAGTTTTAAAGTTAAAAAGTTAGTCTTTAGTCTTTAGTTTTCAGCTAATAGCTATTAGCCATTAGCTAATGGCCAAATGACTATAGACTAAAGACTAACAGCTAATGACTAACAACTATTTTCTCAAATTTTCTATCATATCTTGTGACATTGCATCTAAATCGTAATCTGGTTTTCGTCATCGATCATTTTTGGCTACAGAATCATCTATAGAAGCTGGTCGCGAATTTGCTATGTTTTGTCTAAAATCTGGCTCGTATGTACATTTTAATTCTGGTATATATTTGCGAACATTCTCTTCCAATTCTTTTGCAGAGAAAGAAAAAGCTGTTAAATTGTAACTTGTGTGAATTTTAATTTTTTCTGGTTCTGCTTGCATAATATCTATAGTAGCTTTGATAGCATCTGGCATATACATCATAGGTAAAGTAGTTTGTTCGTTTACAAAAAATTTATATTCACCTTTTTGTACTGCTTCGTAATAAATTGCCACAGCATAATCAGTGGTACCACCTCCTGGAGGTGTTTTCCAACTTATAATTCATGGATATCTAAGACTTCTAGTATCTAATCAATATTTTTTGTGATAATACTGACACAACAATTCCCCTGCTACTTTTGTAACTCAATACATGGTTGTTGGATCCATTGGTGTATATTGTGGTGTGTCTATTCTAGGAGTATTTGGACCAAATGCTGCTATAGAACTTGGTCGAAAAAATCTTTTGATTTTGTGTTCTACTGCTAGATCTAACATATCTTTGAGTCATCACATATTCACATCTCGAGCAAGATTTGGATTTTGTTCTCCAGTAGCGGAAAGTAAACTAACCAAATGATAAATTGTATCTATTTCATATTTTGTGATAATTTCTTTTAGTTTTTGTTTGTCTTTGATGTCAGCGATTTCAAATGGTCATGAATTAAGAAGCTCATCTGATGGTTTTGTCCTATTTCCCAATGCTACTACATTTTGTCATCCATAAATCTTTCTAAGCTCCAAAACAAGCTCAGATCAAATTTGTCATGTCGATCATGTTACCAAAATTTTTGTCATAGTAAATTATAATATGTAAAAAAAGTAATCATAAAATAATAAGGTGATTTTATTTTTCAATACAAAAAAACATAATCATGTACCATTTTTTTATTTTTAGTCAATAATTATGGTAATGAAATATATTTCATTATTTGTCAAATAAAAAAATACTAAAAATTTTGCTTTTATAAAAAAAAATATTATAATTTAATTAAAACATTATTGACAAATACATAATGTTGCCTAAATTATGTATTAGATATTTTAAAGCTGCATAATACTTTTTACAAAATGGTGTAAATATTTTAAATAAGATATTGAATATAATAAAAATATAATTATGATTCGCTCTCGTGATTTGTTTTGAAAAAAAGAAAATGTTATAAAATTATTTTAAATGAATAAATAGAAAAAAAAATGGAAAACCTAGATGTAAAGAAATTTATCCAAGAGAATATATCTCCATATTACGGGGACTCTTCTTTTTTGGTATGACCAACGGAAAAAACAAAAAAACTTTGGGAAAAATGCAAAATAGCGTTAAAAGAAGAAATGGATAATGGCTGATGTAGAAGTATAGATACACAAACAATATCAAATATAACAAGCCATAAACCATGATATATAGAAAAAGAAAATGAAGTAATAGTATGACTTCAAACTGATGAGCTTTTAAAAAGAGCCATGAAACCTTTTGGTGGTGTAAGAGTTGTAGAAGCTGCAATAAAAGAAAGATGACTTGAAATGTCCCCGAGAGTAAACGATATCTTTCATTATGCAAAGAATCATAATGATTCTGTTTTTGATGCTTATGATGCTGAAATTAGAAATTTTAGAAGCAAACATATAGTTACTGGACTACCAGACAACTATGCCAGATGAAGAATAATTGGTGACTATAGAAGATTAGCCCTTTATGGCACAGACATATTGATACAAAACAAAGAATTTGAAAAAGCAAATATATGATGAGATATGACTGATGAAAAAGTAAGACTCAGAGAAGAAATTGCTTTTCAAATAAAAGCGTTAAAAGATATAAATATAATGGCTATGGATTATGGATTCGATGTAAGTAAACCTGCTCAGAATGCAAAAGAAGCTGTACAACGAGTATATTTTGCATATCTTGCTGCTATAAAAGAACAAGATGGTGCAGCTATGTCTCTTGGAAATGTTTCAAGTTTTTTGGATATTTATATAGAAAAAGATCTAAAAGATGGTAAAATAACTGAAGAAGAAGCACAAGAATTGGTAGATCAATTTGTAATGAAACTTAGAATGGTAAGACATCTAAGACCTGCAGCTTATGATGAAATATTTGGATGAGATCCAACTTGGGTAACTGAATCTATAGGTTGACAATTTACAGATGGAAGAACTAAAGTAACAAAAACATCATTTAGATTTTTGCAAACACTTTATAATTTATGAGCATCTCCCGAACCAAATTTGACAGTACTTTGGTCAAAAGATTTACCTGAAAATTTTAAAGAATTTTGTGCTAAAGTTTCTATAGATACATCTTCAATACAATATGAAAATGACGACCTAATGGTTGGGGCTCGTGGATCTGATGATTATGGTATAGCCTGTTGTGTATCATACCAAGAAATATGAAAAAGAATACAGCATTTTGGAGCTAGATGTAATTTGGTAAAGTGATTATTGCTAGCAATAAATTGATGATGTGATGAACATTCTGGTGATAAAGTTTTGGATATAGACAAATTGAATGAATGAGAATTAAAATATGAAGAAGTTTTGAAAAATTTTAAAATTGCAATGGATGAAATTGCTAGAGTTTATGCCAAATCAATGTATATAATACATTATATGCATGATAAATACTATTACGAAAGAGCTCAAATGGCTTTTGTGGATGCAAATTATTGAATAGATATAGCATACGGAATAGCTGGAATATCTATAATCGCAGACTCTCTTTCTGCAATAAAATACGCTAAAGTAAAACCTATCAGAAATGAAAAATGAATAAGTACAGATTTTGAAATACAATGAGAATTCCCTCAATTTGGAAATGATGATGATAGAGTTGATGTTATTGCACAAGAAATTGTTGAATATTTTGACGAACAATTGAAAAAACATAAAACATACAAAAATTCAAACCCAACATTATCGCTTTTGACGATAACATCCAATGTGATGTATGGTAAAAATACTTGATCTACTCCAGATGGAAGAAAATCATGAGAACCATTTGCACCTGGAGCAAATCCTATGCATGGCCGTGATAAAAGTGGTGCTATAGCATCATTGAATTCTGTGGCTAAATTTAAATATAAAAACTCACAAGATGGTATATCCAATACATTTACTATTGTACCAAAATCATTGTGAGTAGATACAAATGAACAAGTTAGCAATCTTGTAGATATGTTAAACGGATATTTTACCAAAAACGCACATCATATAAATGTAAATGTACTGAATAAAGAGAAACTTATGGATGCTTATGAACATCCTGAATTATATCCACAATTGACAATCAGAGTTTCTGGTTATGCAGTTAATTTTACTAGATTATCCAAAGCTCATCAATTGGAGGTAATACAAAGAACATTTCATGAAAGTATGTAGACGATAGAACAAGGAAACGATAAAACAATAGAACTATAAAACGATAGAACAAGATGACGATGTTAGGATAACTTAATACGATTGTTATAGATTATTTTAAAAAATTATGATTGATTATGTTAAAAGTACATTCTATAGAAAGTTTTGGTACACAAGAATGACCATGAATAAGATTTGTAATGTTTTTGCAATGATGTTTTTTTAAATGTATATATTGTCATAATCCAGATACTATACCATTGGAATGAGGTGATGAAATGCAAGATGAAGAAATAATCGAAATGGTAAAACAAGTTGTCCCATATTTTGGTAAAAAATGATGATTTACTGTATCTGGATGAGAGCCTTTGGTACAAGCCAAGTGATTGGTCAGTTTATTTAAAAAACTAAAAAATGAGTGAATAAACACTGCCTTGGACACAAACGGATATATACGAAATGATGATGTAAAAGAATTATTAGAGCTTACTGATATAATATTGTTGGATATTAAACACATAAATAATGAGTGGCACAAAAAAATAACATGAAAAGAAAACAACACTATACTAGAATTTTTGGATTATTTGGAAAATAATAATAAAAAAACATGGATAAGATATGTTTTGGTGCCATGATATTCTGATCAAACTGAATATATAGAAGAAATATGAAAAAAATATGGAAAATATAAATGTATAGAAAGATTGGAAATTTTACCTTATCATACATTAGGCGAATATAAGTGGAAAGAAATGTGATGGAAGTATGAACTAGAATGAACTCCTCCACCAACAAACTTAGAAGTAGAAAAAGCAGAAAATTTGTTTAAAAAATATTTCAAAGAAGTTTTTGTAAGATAATTTTTATTTAACGGTTTTTTATAAAATGACAGTGGCATTAAATCCTGTAGAAATTACACAGAAAGCATCAGATATTGGATACAAAAAAGCTAATTCAAAATTAATTATAACAATTATTGGATCAATACTAGCAGGTATGTATATATCTTTGTGATGAATGTTTTCTATAACAAGTATATCATGATTATCATGAATAGTGCCTTTTGGTATAATAAAATTTATTGCATGATTTGCTTTTTCTCTTTGATTGATATTGGTGATGATAGCTGGTGCAGAGTTATTCACTGGTAATACAATGTTAAGTATAGCTTTATTAGACCGCAGAATTAAAATTCTTTGATATTTTAAAAATTTATCATTAGTTTATATAGCCAATTTTATATGATCTTTGATTATAGTAGGTCTATTATATTTTTGATGACGGCATTTGTTTGGTGATGGAATAATATGAAGTACCTTATACAATATATGAACACACAAATTGGAATATAGTTTTTTGCAAGCACTATCATTGTGAATATTGTGTAATATATTGGTATGTCTAGGTGTTTGGTTGGCTTATAGTGGAAAAACAGTTGCAGATAAAATAATGGGTATAATATTCCCTATAACTGCTTTTGTAGCTGGATGATTTGAGCACTCAATAGCAAATATGTTTTATTTACCATTTACTTATATTATGCAAAAAACTGGATTGTGAATAGAATCAATGAATTCTATTGTAACAATATCAAATATATTTACAAAAAACCTAATACCTGTAACAATTGGTAATATAATATGATGAGCATTTTTTGTTTGATTTATGTATTGGGCAATGAAGAAGAATTGATAGTTGATAATTGATAATTTGTAATTGATAATTTGTAATTTGTAAACTATACAAAACCATAAACTGTAAACTTATTTAAATCATAAATAAAATATAAAATGAAAAAATTAACTATTTGAGTATCAAACAGACACATACATCTTTCACAAAAAGATGCAAATTTATTGTTTGGAGAATGATATCAATTGAATAAAATAAAAGATCTATCTCAACCTGGACAATTTGCTGCAGAAGAATGTGTAACAATTAAATGACCAAAAGGACAATTTGATGGAGTAAGAATCTTATGACCATACAGAAATGATACTCAGGTAGAAATAATGCTTGGTGACAACTTTAAATTATGAATAAATGCTCCAATTAGATTGTCTGGTGATTTAGAAAATACTCCATGATTGGAAATAATCTGACCAAAATGATCTGTAACAATAGAAAAATGAGTAATAGTAGCTAAAAGACACATACATATGAGTCTGGATGAAGCTAAAGAATTTGGACTAGAAAATGGACAAATAGTAAGTGTAAAAGTAGACTGAGAAAGATGATTGATTTTTGAAAATGTGATAGTAAGAGCAGATATAAAATGATCTTTGGATATGCATATAGACATAGAAGAAGCAAATGCAGCAGGTGTGAAAAATTGAGAAGAATCAATTATATTATAATTTTATCATATTAAAATCTTAAAAAAATGAAAATTTTGGTAATAAATGCTGGTTCATCTTCATTGAAATATCAACTTTTTGATATGAAAAACAATGATGTATTGGCAAAATGATTGGTAGATAGGATATGAATT
Source organism: uncultured Candidatus Peribacteria bacterium (assembly GCA_964609035.1). GTDB lineage: Bacteria > Patescibacteriota > Gracilibacteria > Absconditabacterales > Absconditicoccaceae > JALOAF01. The sequence continues at coordinate 1,767 of CAZSQL010000014.1, read as the reverse complement.
ACTGGAAGTGTACTAAAACATAAAAACAATAAAGATCAAAAAAAAGATATAGAAGTAGAGATACCAAATCACAAAGAGGCACTAAAAATGGTGTTGGATATGTTGACTGACAAAGAAGTTTGAGTGATAATATCATTGGATGAAATAAGTGCTATCTGACACAGAGTAGTACATGGATGAGAAGAATTTTCAAAATCTGTTGTAGTGACGGATGAAATAAAAGAAAAATTAAAAGGACTAATACCTCTTGCTCCATTACACAATCCTGCAAATATTATGTGAATAGAATCTGTGGAAGAAATACTTCCAGGAATTCCAAACATAGCTGTTTTTGATACTGCATTTCATCAAACTATGGATGCTGCATCATACATATATCCTATACCATATAAATATTATGAAAAATATAAAGTAAGAAAGTATGGATTTCACTGAACATCACATAAATATGTATTTCAAAGGACTTGTGAGTTGTTATGAAAAGAAGATAAAAACATCAAAATGATAGTTTGTCATGTATGAAATTGAGCAAGTGTAACAGCTATAAAAAATGGTAAAGTATTAGATACTTCTATGGGTATGACACCATTGGAATGATTGGTTATGGGGACTAGATCTGGTGACTTAGATCCAGCTATAGTACATTTTTTGCAAGAAAATGAAAAACTTTCATCTAGTGAAATAGATAAAATTTTAAATAAAGAGAGCTGAGTATTGTGAATATCTGGCATTTCTAGCGACATGAGAGACATAGAAGATGGACATATTGCTGGTAATGAAAGAGAAAGCTTGGCTATGGAAATATATGTTCGTAGAATACTTAAATATATATGAGCGTATGTAGCAATTTTGGATGGATGTGATGCAATAGCTTTTACAGCATGAACATTGGAAAATTCTGCACATATAAGAAAAATGATAGTAGAAAGATTGTGACGATTATGAGTCAATTTTGATGAAGAAAAAAATAATTTTAGATGAGAAGAAAGATTGATATCTACTGATGATTCTAAAACAAAGGTAATTGTAGTACCAACAAATGAAGAATACATGATTGCCAAAGACACTTATGAGTTATTAAAATAAAACATTATAAAAACATCCTGTTAAAACAGGATGTTTTTGTGTTTTAAAAATAATACTATCTCACTCTCTTAGCAGTAATCATCATCCTTTTGTCAGTCCTTCAAAGAGGATAACATCACATCAGTGTGACATAATCTTCTCACAATGATTGATATTTTTGAAATTGTGAATCTACTTTACTTGGAACTACTATGATTTTTTCTACAATCTTGTATTCATAAAGCTTTCATTTTCGTATCACTTTAATTTCATCTCATTGATCCAACTCTACCATCCTAGAAAATACCGTTCCATAAGGATTTTTTTCTCGCCATTCTTGAGATGTGTGACCAAACAATAAAGTATTTCACTCAAATCATGGCTGTGGAGTGGTGGGATACTTTACTACTCAGTTTTCTAATTCTTTGTCAAAATTTCACTGAGTAAAATCATTTTCATTTTTGTATTTACTATCTACCAAAGGTACATCTAAATTTATTTTAGAAACAATTAGTCTATCCATTGGTGGTAATAAGTTAAACTCAAAATCATAAACCTTCATATTGGATTTTAAATCTTCTTCAAGAGATGGTGATGTGGTTTTTTCTACTATATCAAAATTATTTTCATATTGAGATATAATAGATTCCACTTCTTTCATTTTTTCTTCATTTGTTTGTACTATTGAAGATATTGTGTTAT
>CAZSQL010000013.1:0-20424 GCA_964609035.1 uncultured Candidatus Peribacteria bacterium | reverse complement strand
GATTTGAACCCGCAGCCTCGTCCTTGGCAAGGACGCGCTCTAGCCAATTGAGCTACACACGCATATATATAATATTTCTGAATTATTTATATTATTGTAGACGCTTAGTATAATATATGTTAATTTGGTTTGAAATTTCAAGAATAAATTGTTTTTTTGAAGTGTAATAAAAAAAAGCAACATTGCTGTTGTTTTTTAATGGAGCGGGCGACGAGACTCGAACTCGCAACAATCTGCTTGGAAGGCAGGAACTCTAGCCAATTGAGTTACACCCGCATGATTAAGTGATTTTTTTGTTAACTTTTATAAACGTTTCATGATTAATTCGGTGTTGGATATGTCAATTCTTCTTTATAATTTTTTCTAATTTTATTGCATCATCTTTGTTACTTTTTTCAAAGAATCAAATTAATTCATATGGTTTTATTCTTATTGTAGTTTGACACCGTCAATCAATGTGTTTTTGTAATCTTTTTTCAAGGTTAGATGTATATCATATATAATATCTACTACCTTTTAGTATATATACATAATGCATAAGCATTATTTTCCATATAAATAAATTATAACAATCTGCTTGGACCTCGCAGTACTGCGAGGCTAGCCAATTGAGTTATACCCGCATTTTATTTGGTGGGCCTGGCTGGACTTGAACCAGCGACCAATCGGTTATGAGCCGATTGCTCTAACCAACTGAGCTACAGACCCAAATAAAATTCTTGTATATGATATATAATAAATTGAGTTTTAAATTCAAGACTTTTTTCGAAAATACAAATCGATTGACTTTCTTTGAAAAATAAATATGTTTCTTTTGAAACAAATAAAAAACAAAAATCATGGAAATAAGAAAACACAAAAGAAAACGCATGTTTGGCGTATTTGGTGTTCTTATTTACATGAATACCAAAAAACAAACACAAAAAAAAATCAGGTGGTTCAGCTTTATGAGAATACTAATTATAGGTTGGAATTTAGTGACATTTATGTTTCATGTTGGTAGTACTAATATGGGTTATGAGGTTGGCATAATTCAGCATATTGTTGGTATGATTATAGAGTATTCAATTAGTGGTATATTTGAAAACTCTATAATTAGAATGAATAAGCTGATAAATAGGAAGACATTACTTAGTAAAAATAGACTTTTAAAACAAATATTTATTAAATATTTTGTATTTAGTGCTATCTTTACCCTAACATATACTGTCGTATATGTGCTAAGAATGTCAGCACTTTCACTTATGGGTTATAGTTTGATAACTTGGGAACAGTTCCAGTTTATTATAAGTATTGGAATTTTGTTTGGTTTCACTGTAGGCCCTGTTCTTTCATTTATTATTTCTTATGTAAGAGACAAAAGATTGAGAATAAAAATAGTTAAAAATCAAAAAGAGTCGCTAACATCTTAGCGACTCTTTTATCGTATACAAAATTAAATCCATTTTTTTCTTTTGAAATATAATAGCATTCATCAAACAATTCCCAACATTATTATCCACAATATAGGATATGCTCGTTTCATACCAAACTCTGGCATGTATTTAAAATTCATTCCATATACACCAACTATAAATGTTAATGGTATAAATATTGTACCTATTATTGTCAAAACTTTCATGATTTCATTCATTTTATTGTTTATATTTCAAAGATATATATCTAATGAGGTAGATATTATGTCTCTAAATGTTTCTATAGTATCTATTATTTGTATTGTATGATCATAAGCATCTCTTAAATATTTGTATAATTCTTCATTTATGAAATCTGATTCTGTTTTATACAAAGTGTTTATAATCTCTCTTACTGGTCGTATAGATTTGCGCAATCATATAAGATCTTTTTTGATATTTTGTATTTTTTGTAAACTATCTGGACCTGGATTTGTAATCAATTCTTCTTGTAAATCTTCTATTTTATTTTCAATATTTTCTAAAACCACAAAATATTGATCAACAATGTTATCTATTATCGAGTAAAATAAATAATCTGTTCATTTTTTTCTTATTCTTCATTTGTTATTTATTATACGATCTTTTATGTTTAAGAAATCATCATTGTATTCGTTCTCTTGAAATGAAATCACGAATTTTTCTCACAATACTAAACTTATTTGTTCCTCATTTATCTCATTTGATTTTGAATTTACATTAAACATTTTGAGTACTACAAAAATATAGTCATCTGTTTCATCTATTTTTGGACGTTGTTTTACATTTACTATGTCTTCAAGAGTTAAAGGGTGTATATTAAAATTTTCTCATAAATTTTCTATATCGTTTATTTGATCTAATCAAATAAAATCAATTCGTTTTACACCATTTCTTATATATGTATTACAATCAGAAATATTTTTTATTTTTATTTGTTTTAAATTTTCTTCATTGTAATCTATCATATTTATTGTCGAAAAATTTGTTTTTTTGTTTCACGTATAAATTATACTTCAAGGTATTTGTCATATATTTTTTAATTTCATGTTATTGATTGTAATTTATTTATATAAAATATAATTGATTATATTCCTATTGTATATTTTTGTCAAATTTTTTGATATGTTTTTTTAAAAAATAAAAAAAAAGAACATTTAGTTCTTGTTTTTTTAATGGTGGGTGATATAGGACTCGAACCTATGACCCCCTGCTTGTAAGGCAGATGCTCTAGCCAACTGAGCTAATCACCCATTTAATTTGATCCCACGGGGAATCGAACCCCGATTGGCGGATTGAAAGTCCGCTGTCCTAACCGTTAGACGATGAGACCATACATTAAATGATTAAATGTGTAAAATGTTTAATGTTTAATGTTAATTGTTTTTTAGTGATTCTTTTGTTGTTTTAGTGATTTTTGATAATATTTTTATGATCTCTTCAATGTCTTTTAATAATTCAATAATCAAGTGTTGATTTCATATATCACTGTCTTTAAATAGCTTTAATCGATACCTTGTTTCATTTGCTTCTTTGTAAGATATCCACATTTTAGATAAAAAATCTTTTTTACTTTGTGCATTGTCTCATTCAGTTACATTAGCACCAATACTTGTTCAAGATCTTAGTATCTGATTATAAAGGCTTTTGTATTCTTTTGGTAATTCCTTATAAAAATTTATAATCTTTAAAGCAAATTCATAAGATTTTTCTACTATTAAATTCTTTTTCATTTTTGTTTTGATTATCAATTAATTTTACATTTTTGATTTTACATTTCACATTTATTTAATAATGGCGGGATGGAAGGGACTCGAACCCTCGACCTCCTGCGTGACAGGCAGGCGTTCTAACCAGCTGAACTACCACCCCACAAATTTAGTTAAAAGTGAAAAGTTAAAAGTTTTAATTTGATATTAACTATTAAGATTTCATTTTTAAATTTAATTAATGGAGCCGGTGACGAGATTTGAACTCGTAACCTATCGCTTACAAGGCGATTGCTCTACCGTTGAGCTACACCGGCAAAATACAAATAAATACTTTAAAAGAACTCGTAACCCTATCGCTTATCCCGCATAGTTGCGGGACTTTACGTTGAGTTATACCTATAAATAATCTAAATTTAAGATTACTTTGTTTTTTGTGTTGTACTAAATAATTTAGCCATGTTTGATTTTTTTCTAGAACCATTTTTCTTTTTTATGATCCCAACTTTTACACATTTGTCTACAAACTTATAGATATTATTTAATTCATTAGGAGAAACTGTTTCTCATTTTTCTAGAGATTTCTTGAATTTTTTCATAGCCATTTTTAGTCTAAGTTTGAATTCAGAGTTTCTTTGGCGTAGTTTAATTGATCTTTTCGATGCTTTTTTTGCAGATTTTGTAATAGGCATTCAGATTTTTTAACAGATATCTAAAAGTTTTTTTATAAACTCTCCGGGGGAGGGGCTCGAACCCACGACCCAGTGATTAACAGTCACTTGCTCTACCGACTGAGCTACCCCGGATCATATTAGTAGAAGTACATATAATGATTCCAATGTGTTTTTCAATACTTTTTAAATTTTTAATTTACCGAGGACAGGACTTGAACCTGCACACCTCACGGCACCTGGTTCTAAGCCAGGCGTGTCTACCATTTCACCACCTCGGCACGCTTATTGTTTTTAATTTTGGGACGCTAGGACTCGAACCTAGACAAACGGAGTCAGAGTCCGTTGTCCTACCATTAGACGACATCCCAGTATATAATTTACAATCTACAGTGTAAAATTTACAATGTAATAGAGTATTTTATAAAAGGGATAATAGGTAACTCTTGTTTTATCAAACTTTTTTTAATTGGTTGCGGGGGATGGAGTTGAACCACCTATCTCCCCGATGTGTCGGGGCGAGATACTGGATCAAAACTTAAAGTTGCAATGTTTTAATTGGTTGCGGGGGATGGAGTTGAACCACCTATCTTCGGGTTATGAGCCCGACGAGATACCGTTTCTCTACCCCGCAATAATAATCTATAATGTAGAATTTATAATTCAGAGCATTCCTGCATTCTTGATCTTGGATTATATATTTAACTTGGGGAACTAGGATTCGAACCTAGACTGACGGAGTCAAAGTCCGCTGTCCTACCGTTAGACGATTCCCCAATAAATTTGGTTTTTTCCTAGAACAAAAAGATCCATAATTAAATGGGCTTGGTATCTTATAATAATTTAAATTTTTATTTCAAGTCAAAATATCTTTTATTTTCACTTGAAAAAAATAAGAAAAAAATTAATGTCTTTCTATTATTATTTTTTATAAATATAATTTTTTTATTATGTGAACAATTCAAAGAACATTAGTTGTGCTAAAGCCAGATACAGTTGGTCGTTCTATTATATGAGAGATTATAAGTCGTTTTGAGAGAGCGTGATTACATATAGTTGCTATGAAGATGGTAAATCCTGATGCTGATTTTTTAAGATGACATTATGAATGAATAGGTAAATTGTGAACTAGAAAATGAAACGAAGTTTTGGATAGAGTTGTAAAAGATATGATGAAAAATCCAGTCATTGCTATGGTTATAGAATGAGTTTGAGTTGTAGAATATGTTAGAAAAATTGTATGATCTACAGAGCCTAGATCTGCAGCACCTGGTACAATTAGATGAGATTTTGCACATATATCTTATGCTTATGTAGATAATAATCCTTGAGCATCTGTATACAACCTAATACATGCTTCAGCAGATTTGACAGAAGCTGAACAAGAAATTAAACACTGGTTTTCTGAAAAAGAAATGTTCGATCACAAACCTTTGCACAGTGATTATACTAGATAAAAACACTAATTTGCTTTAAAAATATTTTAATTTGTGAAATTTAAAAATGAAAAAAGGAATACATTCTCAATATTATAAAGATGTTGCTGTTCAATGTATATGTTGAGCTGAATTTACTGTAAATACTACAGTGCCTGGACCTATAAGAGTTGAAACTTGTAATCAGTGTCATCCTGTTTTTAATAAGGATAGAGTAATCAAAAAAGTTGTAAAATGAAGAATGGAAAAATTCTTGGAAAAACAAAAGAAAATAGATGCGATGAAAGATGCTGCTTAATTTTGCTATAATAATATAGTACTTTATTTTGAGTACTAAAATTTATGATTAGAAAATCTATAATTCAAAAAAATATAAACACTTCTGAAATCCATCATGTAATTGGACACAATGGAAGTGTTTTTTTGAAATTATTTTTAAAATATTTCTTTATTTTAGCTTTACTTGTTGTTGTATATTTGTTGTTGGATAAGTATATGACTTGGGATTATTTGGTTTGGACTTTTGCTGGATTATGATTTTTAGCATTTATTAAGTTTTGTATAGATTTTTTGAATATATATCTAGATTCTTTGGTTATGACAGAATCTTGAGTAGTTTTATATTTGTGGGAATGACTTTTAGAGTACAAGACAGAGTCTTTTGATCGAGATAGGATTGAAACAATTTCTCATAATCAAAATGGTATACGAGATAAGGTGTTTTTTAGGTGAGATATTATGATTAAGTTGGAACATTGAGTTGAATTTCCTTTTGAGAAAGTTTCTTATCCAAAAAAGCAAGCAGAAAAAATATTACAATTAAAAAACCGTTTTTCTTATAAAACAGATGTTGTTTTGGAAAATAATGATGATAAAAAGTTTGATATTTTAGTTGAGGCTTTGTGAGAGGTTGTTAAGGAATATATAGATAAGAAAAATGTAAGTGGTTATGATGATTTTGATAATTTTGATCAATAATAATATAAATTTATTTTTTAGCGTTTTTTTTTATGGAAAAAGTATTGAAAATAGGCGGTGTTACTTGGTTCCATATTTCAAATCCAACCGATAAAGATTTGGAAGAAATAAAAAACAAGTATGATCTTCATGAAATTGTAGAAGATGATATTTCAGAAACAAACACTCAAGATAAGATTGATGTTTATGATGAGTCTATGTTTTTAGTGTTGCATTTCCCAAAATTTAATAATAAAACAAGAACTTATTTTGGAAATGAATTTAATATAATTTTGTGAAAAAATTTTGTAATATCTATAACAAGCCATGATACCACTCATATAAATAAAATTAGAGAAGAATATTTTGAGGATTTAAAATCTGGAGATGAAAAATTTAAAATATCTACTTATTATTTATTGTATGTGATGGTAGATGTAATGTATGATAAGGTTTTGTCTGCATTAAATAAATTTAAAAAAGACTTAAATGACATAGAATCAGGTATTTTTGAATGAAAAAAATTAAATCAAGGCTTAATTGAACAACTTTTAATTAAAAGACGCAATGGTATTGTTTTAAAACATATTATGTTCCCCCAACAGGAAATATTAGATGAACTAAATAAGGTCACATTAAAAAAATATGAATGAGAATTGGATGTTTATTTTGAAGATCTTCAATATAAACAAGATAAAATTATGAGTAATATTGATATTGTAAATGAAAATATACAGACATTGTCAGATACTTACAATTCTTTGATGTCAATCAGAACAAATTCTATGATTTCTTTACTTACAATTGTTACAGTTATTTTTGGTGTAATGACTTTTTTGACATGACTTTATGGTATGAACATATGATTACCGGGTCAAAGTATGCCTGGAGTGTTTTTTATTATAATATCATTAATGTTTTTTATTTGATCCGGTATGTTGATATTTTTTAAGAAAAAATGATGGTTGTAATTTATTTTTGCAATTAAATCTTGAATCATTATAAATATTTTGAAATTTAAGATTTATAGAAATTTAGGTGCTTAGAACAGTAGTTACAAGTTACAAGTTTTCAAGTTCTTTATAAACTTTAAAACTTTATAAACTATCAAACTTTACAAACTATTTTATGTAATTATTGTTCTAAGTTTCTAGTTTCTATAACCAAATTTCGTATTTATTATTTTATTATTAGAAATTATGACAGTTACAAAAAAACAATTCCAGACAGTAGACTTTTCTACTGAACTTGCTGGTAGAAAAATTTCGTTTGAGACATGAAAGTTAGCTATGCAGGCTGACAGTTCTATTAGATTGCAGTATTGAGACAATGCATTGTTGTTTACTACATGTATGGATAAAAATCCAAAAGAATGAACAGATTTTTTACCTTTAATGATTGATTATAGAGAAAGTTACTCTGCTGCTGGTAGAATAGCTGGAGCTTTGTATAGAAGAAGAGAATGAAAAGCATCAGAGGCAGCAACACTTTATGCTAGAATGTCTGATAGAGCTTTGAGACCTATGTTCCCTAAAGGAATGATCAATAGTATTGTACTTTCAGTTACACCATTAGCTTTGGATCATACTATGGATATGGATGTGCCAAATATTATATGATCATCAGTATCAATTATGGCTGCAAGTATACCTTTTGATGGCCCTGTGTGAGCAGTTCAAGTTTGATACAAAGATGGTCAATATTTGATAAACCCTACAAGAGAACAATTGGAAACTAGTTTGTTAAATTTATTGCTTGCTGGTAAAAAATGAAGTATAAACATGATTGAATGTGGTGCCAATGAAGTACCAGAAGATGTTTTAAAACAAGCTTTTGTAATAGGACAACAAGAAATTGATAAATCTTGCGATATCCAATTAGAATTTTTAAATAAACTTAACATAGAAAGAAAAGAAGTTGTATTTAATAAACCATGAGATGCTGTAATATCTTATATATCTGGTATTATGACTGCTGATAAATTAGATTCGTTGACTTGAAACACAAAGGTGCCTTTCAATAATATGTATTATGAATACCAAAAAGAAGTATTGGAATTGTGTAAAGACAAAATAGCTGATCCAGAAAATCAAGAATTTACTGAAAGCAAAGTAAAAATGTGATTTTTTGATGTGATAAAATATTTTATCAGAAATCGTACTATAGACACTGGGAAAAGATTGGATAATAGATGAGAATTGGATATTAGATCTTTGTTTTGTGAGGTAGATAATTTACCGAAAGTGCATGGAGCATGATTGTTTTGGAGATGAGATACTCAAGTTTTGACTACAACAACTTTGTGATGACCAAAAGATTATCTAGTATATGATGATATGGAAAATGATAATGTACAGCAAAGATATTTCCATCATTACAACTTTCCTCCATTTTCAGTTGGAGAAGCCAATACTATTAGATTTGTATGAAGAAGAGAAATATGACATGGTAAATTGGCAGAGAAGGCACTTATGCCTATGATTCCATCCAAAGAAGTTTTCCCTTATAGTATAAGGACAGTATCTGAATGTTTATCATCAGGAGGTTCTACATCAATGTGATCAGTTTGTGGTTCTACTTTATCTTTGATGGATGCTTGAGTACCATTGAAGAAGCCAGTTGCTGGTATTGCAATGTGATTAATGACAAAAACTGATGAAAATGATAATATATTGAAATATGTCATATTAAATGATCTTCAGTGAACAGAAGATTTTACAGGTGATATGGATTTTAAAGTAGCTGGTACAAAAGACGGAGTTACTGCAATACAGTTAGATACAAAGCTTAAATGAATTAATATGGAGATAATCCATGAAACTATTTCTAGAGCTATTGTATGATACAATGAAATTATGGATGTAATGCTGGAAGCTATTCCTGCTGCAAGATCTCAAGTAAAAGAATCTGCTCCAAAAATTAGAGTATTTAAAATTAATGCAGACAAAGTAAGAGAAGTGATTGGAAAAGGATGAGATGTAATCAATAAAATTATTGAAGATTGTGGTGATATCAAAATTGATTTTGATGACGATGGAACATGTTTCTTGACACATGCAGATCAGGCTATGATAGAAAAAGCAGAGAAAATTATTATGGAAATAGCTACAGATTTAGAAGTTGGACAGTCTTTTGAAGCTAAAATATCTAGAATAGAGGATTATGGACTATTTATGGATCTTCCAAAAAATAAAAAATGACTTTGTCATATATCAGATTTGGGTCAGAGGTATGATGATTGATTGGAAAAACATTTTAAAGTGGGGCAAGTAATGAATGTAGTAATAAAAGAAATTGATAATATGGGTAGAATTAAAGTAAAAAGAAAACTACAATAGTTAAAAGTTATCAAGTTTAAAAGTTCATCAAGTTTTAAGGTTTTGTAACTTTTTACTTGAAAACTTTTTAACTTTATACTGATGTGTTATGTGATGTGTTGCGAAAGAGACTGCAGAAATGTAGTCTTTTTTCTTTATGGTTATTTTTGTGGTTGACATTTTTGTTTATATTCTTATATTTTTTATTCAAAAATAAAAATAAATGTCAAACTAAAAAAAATAAAATCATGAAAAATTTAGATGTTTTATTAGGACTCCAATTTGGAGACGAAGGAAAGGGCGCTTTTGTTGATCGCCTGGTTCCTGATTATGATATTGTTGCTAGATTCCAAGGGGGTCCTAATGCTGGACATACATTGGAATTTAATGGCAAAAAACACATCCTTCATACTATTCCTTCGGGGATATTTAGACAAGGTGTTATTAATATCATTGGTAATGGTGTAGTGGTTGATCCGACAACATTATTTAAAGAAATCAATAGTATTCGTTCTGATGCACCTGATTGTTTAGATAGACTTATTGTCTCTGACAAAGCAAAAATCATCATTCCTACTCATCGTTTTATTGATGATTGTAATGAATGGAAAAAGGGTCGTCGTAAAATTGGTTCTACTATCAAGGGAATTGGTCCAACTTATGGAGATGATGTTGGTCGCATTGGATTTCGAATTGGAGATCTTTTTAAGAAAGATTGGGAAATAATATATCTTTCTTTAAAGGATGTTCATATTAAGTATTTGCAGAGTTTTAGTTATCCTCTTGGTGTTTCAAAGATTAATGATATGTCTTTAAATGAGCTTGAGGAAAAGTTTTTTGAAGCGATTGAGTTCATACGAAAAAATGTTCAGGTGAAAAATACTGAATATTATTTGAATGAAGCTTTGGAGAATGATAAATTTATCTTGGCTGAAGGAGCACAGGGCACTTTGCTTGATATCCAATTTGGGACTTATCCTTTTGTTACTTCTTCTAATGTAACTTCGGGTGGTGTTGCTGTTGGATTGGGTATTCCACCCAATCAACTTGAACATGTGTATGGTATATTTAAAGCTTACACAACCAGAGTGGGTAATGGTCCGTTTATTACTGAACTTTATCTTAAGGATGACCCTAATTTTCAAAATCCAGCTGGGAAAAAAATGGCTGAAGTTGGTAAGGAATCTGGTTCTACTACAGGTCGTCCAAGACGTTGTGGATGGCTGGATTTACCTGCGCTCAAGTATGCTTGTATGATCAACGGAGTAACTGAACTACTCATGACCAAAGCTGATGTTTTATCATCATCAAATGGATTCGAGCATATTCGTGTTGCTACTGGATATCATATGAAAACGTGGTATATAGGGGACAGATTTTATCCGGATAAATTGGACGAGATTGTGTATCCAGTGTACAAGCAATTTGAATCATGGCCTGACATCTATGGAATTGATTCTATGGATCAAATTCCAAAACAACTACAAGACTATATTGATTTTATTCAGGATTATTTGGGGATACCAATTCGCATGGTATCTACCGGTCCTGATAGGGATCATGTGGTTCATATAATTTAAGTTCGTTTTTTTTGAAAAAAGCTGTGAATTTTGTTCACAGCTTTTTTTAGTTGTATAAAAAGTTATCTTTTTTGTTTTTATTTTATTCTTGACTGGCATTAACTTTAAAAGATATTTTTTTATCTTTTTATTTTCGAAATTTATTGTAAAATGGTGCTAGAGCTGTTTGAATGCTAATTTTAAAAGATTCTGATCTGATGATCACATCATCTGATAATTCTCCAAATGTTCAGTGATTACTTTTGATTTCATTTCTATCTGACATTTCTTCTATCACTTCTCACAAATCTCTTTTGTTGGTATATAGTTCATGTTGTATTTTTGGTGGTATTTCCATCATAGGTGAAAACCCATAATATCATTTTCACTCATTATTTTCTATATAAGCTGTACCAAAAAGAAAATATTTTTTTCAAATTTTACTAGTTCATCATTCCAATCATACATAAAAATCTGCGTCTGGTATTTCTTGTTTTAGATTCTTAACTCTATTTTTGGCTCATAGCATGGCTTCTTCTATACTTAGTGGCATATCCGAAACATCTGAAGAAGTTTTTCTAGCTTCGTATTTTATATATTGTCACTGAAAATATGGGCAGTTTTGAAAAGCCAATTCTACTGCTTCTAGTTTTGGAGGTCTAAGTGATCATATGGCTACTAGCATGAGTTGAAAGTTAGAAAGTATAAATTTTTCAAGTTAAAAGTTTTCAAGTACGGGCGATTAGTAATCGCCCTTACAACAAAGAATGTTTTGTGTAGGGAACTGTGTTGCCTTTGCCGGTAGGGAGGCTTTGGGGAAGTTTTTCTATTGCATCGCAAAGCGAGGCAAATAGTTGGGGTAGTTTGCCAAGATGATATTAACCCCCAACTAGCTTCGCAAAACAACTTCCCCGCTTGCACCGCAAAACTGCTGTGTAGGGGAAAAATTATTATTTTTAGATATGAGTATCATCGTTATTAAGAGAGTTTTAGTAATCTTTCCAATTTGAAATATTTCTTTTTAGAAAAATTAATATGAGAAATTATTCTTTATTTAACTTATTATATATACTAACCAATAATCCAACTATTATTATTAATCAAATTATAACAATTGTTTTTAGTTCCATATTTTCTATTGTTTCTCATAACCAATTAATTAATAAATATCATCAAAATACAATAATTATAAGGCTTATTATATAAAAGGTTGTTTTTATGAAAATATAAAATAAATAAGTTTCTTTTTGATCTGTATATAAATAATCATTTTCATATTTAAATTTTTCAAATTGTTCGCTAGGTTTTAATTCTAGAGTTTTTTTTCGATTTTCTTCTATACTATTTGATATTCAATATAATATAATTGTTCATATGAAAATTCGGAAAAAAGCTTTATATTCATAGTATCGATATTGCAAGTCTCGTTCTTTGATAAGCGTAATTATTCATACAATAAACGTTAAAAAAAGAGTAATTAAAAAGATATTAATTCACCATCATCAAAGTATTTTTGTGTTATACTTTTCCTGTTGGGTTCTTTGTTTTTCTTTTTCTAAGATAAATTTTTCTTCCTTTTCTTCTATAGTAAGATTTTCTTTTTGTTCTTTAATATCTTTTTCTACACTAAACTGTTCCCGAACTAACTCTGCTTTGCATTTTTTACATTTTTTGTCTCAAAATTTTACTATATTTCAACAATCACCACATATATAATCTTGTTGTTTATTCGCCATTATAAATATTTAGAGATAAAATATATTATTTTTTTACTTATTTTATTACATTACATTTAATAATAATAAATAGATTAAAAACTCTTAATAAATCTTAAATCTCAGTTTGTGAAGTATCTGATGTCTTTTATACCATATCTTACAGCTGCCAATCTACTAATTCATATTCCAAATGCGAATCATGATCGTTGATCTGGATCTATTCATCATTCTCTCATCACATTTGGGTGAATCATGCCTGCTCAGAGTAGTTCCATCCATTTAGATTTGGATGTTTCTCCAGTTTTGGGATCTATGATGTCGTATCTTGCGTCTATCTCAAATCATGGCTCTACAAATGGGAAATGACATGGTCTGAACCTAGTTTCTACTTTCCTTCAAATTATAGCAGAAAGTAGAGTAGTTATGTAATTTTTGAAATGTGCTATACTTACATTTTTGTCTATGTACATTCATTCTATATATTGGAACATAGTGTCGTGAGTAGCATCCATATCATCAAATCTGTAGCATCTACCAGGAGAAACTAATTTGAGAGGTACTCAATATTTTTGCATATCTTGTACTTGATGTGCAGAATTGTGTGTCCTAAGTACAAAATTTTCTCAATCTGGACTTTGTTCATTTAGATAAATTGTATCATGCATTTCAGTAGCAGGATGAGATAGTGGTATATTTACAGAAGCGAAATTTTCGTATTTTGTTACCACTTCATGTCCATAGTCTATTGTAAATCACATATTTTGTGCAATTTTTTCCAAATCTCTCCTTGTTTTGGCTAATAAGTTGTAATGTCATCATTCATATTTTTTTGCATTTACAGAAATATCTACTATGTCTTTTTGTAGCTGTTCGTTGATTTCTAACATAGAGATATCGTTTTCTTTTTTACTATATTCTTGTGTCAAAGTATTTTTGATTTCAGAAAGTTTTGCTCATAGCTCTTTTTTTTCTTCTATGCTAGCATCTTTCATTTTAGCAAATTCTTCATTTAGCCATCATTTTTTACCTAAATATTTTTGGAAAAAATTTTCTAAGTTTTCCTTTGTTTGGATTGTGGTTAGTTCTTGTAAGATTTGTTCTAAATTCATTGTAATACAATAAAACAATAAAACAATAAAACGCTAGAACAATATAATAATATATTGTGTACTTGTTTTATTGTCTACGTTCTATTGTTTTGTATTTATTTTTCAATTGTTTTTTTATATTTGACTTTAGTTTGATAATATTTATAAGTGGTAGACAAAACAAATAAATATAAATAAAAAACATATAAATTATGCAGCAAAAAATATTTGTCATAGTTGGTTGGTTGCATATTGATAAAGAAGTGGTTTTTGAAGTTTTCAATAATGAATTTGATTATTGTAAGTGTTGGTTTATTTCAAAAGATCATTATTTACAGAAAAAATTTAATTATTGGAATTTTACAAACAACAAAATTGCAGCTATTTTTGTTGGTCCTGTACCACACAAAACATTTGCTGCAGGACAGAATGCATCCATGATTTCAGAAGTTATCATAGATAATTCTCCCACACCTGTTTTTGTTTGTAGAAACAAGGTAGGGTTATTAAAGTTTACTAAAACTTCTTTAAGAAAATCAATATCAGATTATAAACTGTATATCAGAAATAAATCTGATATTGATGGGAATATTGTAAACCAATGAGAAAAGTTCGGAATTATATTTCGGACTTTTTTGTCATATAGGAAATTCTAAAATTTCCTAACAGCAGAGCTGGATATACTGATAAATCAGTATGGCTCTCACATCCAATTCGTTAAAAACGAGATTGGTGGTCGAGCTAAAAATCGTCGTTATCCCGCTAAGGCGGGATCGGCGACTATTTTATTTTGTATTATTTATCAATTATTTTTGGTTTTTGTCAAATTAAACTTTATTAAACCTTAACTTTTTTTTGCAATATTTGGTTTTTGCTTGTATAATTGAATATCATTATATTTATTCATAATAATTGATTATGGCTAGACAAGAGCACAATTTACTTATCAATGTTGATGAACTGACTTGGGGTTTTGGTGACACACCACAACTTTTGTTTGATAAGTTTAAATTTTCTTTGTACAAATGAGATTTTACTGTACTTATGTGAAAATCTGGTACTTGAAAAACAACATTTTCAAAATTTTTGACATGAAAAATAAAATCTCCTAAAAAAACTATTTACTACAAAATGACGGATATGTCTTCTTTTTCAGAAGATGATATTCAACATTATAGAAGAAAGTTGTGATTGATATTTCAAGATTCCAAACTTTTGAAATCTTTGAGTGTAAAAGACAATATTATATATCCATTGAAAATATATGGTTTGTGAGATGCGACAATCGAAGCTAAATACGCTAGAGTAAAAAAAGAATTAAATCTTGTTTGAATTGAAGAAAGAGAAATATCTAGACTGAGTTGAGGAGAAAAACAATTGGTAAATATAGCAAGAGCTACTATCCATGATCCAGAATTTATCATTGCTGATGAACCTACCGGTAATTTAGATTGGGAAAATACTCAAAAAATTGCAGATCTTCTGATTAAATTTAATAAAGAATGAAAAACAATATTGTTGTTTACTCACGATATTCACTTGCTTAATTATATTAAGCATTCAATAAAAATCAACTTATTTAAAATTTAACAACAAAATATATTATGAATAAAAAAGATCTACTAAAGACTCAAATAATTGATGAAATATCGCATGTGGATATTGCTGGATATTTAAAAGAAGAAATTGAAAAATTTTTGTGATATTTTCATTATTATAAACTAAAAAATATACATAAAAATGTGGATTTTTTAAAGGATTATTTAGTTTTTTTGGATCACAAAAATTCTAAACAAATACATCAATTAGAGCATAGTAGTGAGTCTGAAATAGATGTTTTTTGACACAATATTTATTATTATGTTTCAAAAAAGTGATTAGATATTGTTTGAGAGAAAAAAATTAAACAAAAAATATGGGAAAATGATTTTAATTTAAAGTCAGTTATGCTAGGTATTAAATGATTTTTGCTTTTGACTATGGATGAATTTTGTAATGCAACCCCTGTTAGATTATCTATAAATAAAATTTTGTGGGAAAGGGAGATTTTGAATAGTGAAAAGTTATCAAGTTAGAAAGTTTTCAAGTGATAAAGTTATCAAGTTATCAAGTTTGTAACTATCAATTATCAATTATCAATTATCAATTATCAACTATCCATTATAAATTATCAATTATTGAATGGATTTTTTTTATTGTTTTTTGTTTTTGGATTTGTATATTATCATTGATTATTGAAAATAAAATTAGTTTATTTCCAAATTTTTTTCTCATGAAAAAAAATGATAAACTTTTGGCACTATTGGACTTGGTAATAGACCAATATATTTCTAGTTGAGATCCTGTTTGATCTAAATCGTTAAACTCTATGGGATCCACTGAATATGCTCCTTCTACATTGAGGAAGTATTTAAATTTGCTTGAAAAAGCTGGTTTTGTGTATCAGCCATACAATAGCTCTGGTAGGGTTCCTACTGTAGATTGATTGTCAGTTTATATAGAAAACTATATGAGTGGAGAACTGGAGAAACAAGAATTAGAATTGGACAATGCTAGAAAATGACTAAAATATTTAGTAGAAAATCTTGGAGCTGTAGCAGATGGAGTAGTTGTTGGATTCTTGAAAAATGATGAATATTATTATCTAGGTATGAACAACATTTTGAGAGATGATTTGATGGAAGAATATGACACCACTAGGTATATAGTTAAGCTAATTGAAACAAGATGACTTGTAAAACAATTAGATTCTAAAATGCTTAAGAGAAACAAGGTTTATTATACATTTATACAGGACAAAAATACTGTCGTTTCTTGTATTTATGCCAAAATAGTTGTAGAAGATTACGAATGAATGATTTGTATAGTTTGACCAACAAGAGTTGATTACAAAAAAAATGTAGCAATATTGAATAAAGTCGTAAGTATGATTGGAAGTTAAATAGTTTAGTTAAAAGTTTATAAAGTTATCAAGTTTTAAAGTTATGGTGGATGAAATAAAAAAAGATATAATTCCAGATCCTAAGGAAAACAAAGAGAATCTAGGTGAAGATTTAGATTTTTCTGATGAGCTTTCGGAACTTGAAAATCAGATAAGAAATGTGGCTTGAGATAAGATAAGAGAAAGAGAAAGAGAACAAAAAATAGTTTCAGAAACTTCAGATGAACTAGATACTTTGGGTGCTGAAGTGGGTCTAGTTTGATTAGATAAAAAAGTTAATGAAAAGTGAAAAGATAAAGTATCAGAGTTCTTTTGAAAATGAAAGGAAGAGCTAAATAAATTAAATCCAAATACCAAAAAACAGATAAAAAAAACTTCTTTGTGAATTAAGGGTAAATTGTATAATCGTCCACAAGAAGTTAGGCAAGCTATTGAAAAATCTGCAGACAATATATTAGATGAGATATATAATTGGAAAGAGGAGAAAAATCCTGTTGCAAGATCTTTGCTTAGGATAGCAAATTGGATTATGAAAACAGAAAAATAGTCTATAGTCTTTAGTCGTTAGTAGAAAGTTTGTAAATAAAATTACAAATTACAAATTACAAATTACAAATATATATATTAATAAGCAATTTATATAGAACAAAAATTATGAACAAATTGATAAAAAGTGCTTGATGAATAATATATTATCGTGATAAAAATGATGATATAAGATTTTTGCTTATAAAAAGGCATGCTCTTTCTGGAAAAGTAGAGCGAGTTGCGCCAAAAGGTAAAATACAGTGAGGAGAAACAGATGAGAGAGCTGCGTTGAGAGAGGTGAGTGAGGAGACTGGAATCCCTTTAAATTTTTTGAGTGTTGTACAAAAAATATGATCTGCAACTATTCAATGATTAGAAGATAAAAATGGTAAATTTGACAAAGAAGTGACTTATTTTTTGATGAAATATGATGGTGATCCCAATTTAGTTGACATACAGCTTGTAGAATGATATTTATGAACTCATAAACGAGCCAATATTCAAGATGTTTTAAACTTGATATATTATGGAGATATCAGAGAAATATTTAGAAAAGGTTATACAATACTCAAAGACAAACAGAAAACCAATGATGTAAAAAAAGACTTCTTAAAAAAATTAGAGTTTTAATTTTGGATTGAATTTTTTAAAGTTTTATTTATCTTGTTTATGTAATTTTATTAAATAAATATTTGATTATGAAAAAACCAAATGTTGTTTACAAGTTGGATTGATTGACAGAGATTATGACAGAAGAATTAAAAAAATTAGTAGAAAAGAATTTATTAAAAGAAGATGCTAAAATGTCTTCTAGTCTAAAAAAGATTTATGCAAAATCAAATGATGTAGAAATTGTAGTTAGAATTGTTGTTTCAAAAGCTGCAGATGGATATGATGGTAATTTTAAATTTGAATTTGATTGAGAAGTTTTGGAATATGAACGCAAATCGTTTGAAATCTTATCGGATTTAATTAATCATGCATTTGATAATTTTAAACAAAGAATTTTGGCTAAATAGTTTTATTTATAAAAATTTAAGATGGTGGCAAAAAAAGTAAATTATATGACAAAGGAAGGTTATGAAAAATTAGTAGCAGAACTAAAAGATTACCGCGAAGTCAAACTTCCTTTAGTATTAGAGAGATTGTCAGAAGCTAAGGCTATGTGAGATCTTTCTGAAAACTTTGAATATAAATCTGCTATGGAAGACAAAGATTTTATAAGTTCTAAAATAGCCGAATTAGAGAAATTGTTGGCAAATGCAGAAATAATAAAAGATACAAAATCTACAAGTGCAGATGTTGTAGATTATGGTTCTGAGGTATTATTAAAGATTGAATGAGATAAAGATGAATACAAGGTAAAAATAGTTTGAATATCAGAAGTTGGTATTAGATGAAAAGATGATTTACTTATATCTTTGGATTCTCCTATATGATATGCAATCAAATGACATAAAGCTGGTGATGAAGTTAAGATGAGATTGGGTAACGAAAGAAAAACGATTAAAATAATTAAGGTTTCGTAGTAAATTTACCGAACCGCTTTAGAAATCTACCTATCGGTAGACAGGTTTACCTATCGGCAGATAGGCCTGCCTTCCGTAGGTAGGTTTTTATTTTTTTCTCTGCCATACTGATGGTTTGAATTTCTAAAAGTATAGATACAACTTTAATGTGATGAATTCTTTGTTTTGTTATAGAATTCATTTGCGTCTCAGTATAAAATAAAAAAAGAGATTTGATATGGTCTCTTTTTTTATTATATTAGAAAATTCTAAAATATACTATATGATATAGCTTTCCAATAGAATGATTATTCTTTTGTATCTCATAGCAAATTTTGAAAAAAATCCTATTTTCATAAGGTTTTGCTTAGTACAAGAATGAACTGGATATGATGATCTTGAGCTTATTTTATAAGTTTCAGTTTCTTATTCTATCTTTATTTTGATATGTTTGATGTTTTGATTTCTCGGTCATTTCGTATATCTACTGTTAGTTTACATTTCATTGATTCTTTTTGTGTGTCTAATCATTCTATATCTATTCTTGTTAAATTTTCGTCTATGATCTCTTTTGATAGTCTATTTATTGTTTTGAGTTGATTTCCACTTCAATCTATACAATTGTCAAAGATTATATCTTGTTTGTTTTCTGTAATAAACTTAGAGTTTATTATGTTTATTAAATGGGAAATATTTAATAAAAAGTTGTTGTCTGATGTTTTGAATACATATCATATTGTGTTTTCATTGAAAGTTACTCGTGAATTTTCCTTGTTTTTGTAAAATGTATATCAGAAGTAAGTTGTAAACATTTCATTTAAATTCCTAGAATAATTCATAATCATTTCTTCACAATTTTGAGTTGGAGTAATTTTGCTACAAACGAATGTCTCTACTGACAAAACCGGCTCATTTTGGTAGTATATTGTTATATTTCTTCATGTCCTCTCAGCTTTTAAGTCTATATCTTTTGAAAAATCAAAGGATATTAATTCATTTGTAAAAAAATATCTATTTTCATTTATAATTACTTTTGATTCTGGTAATTTGATATTTTTTATTTGCAATATAGGGTGCTTTATAGAGATATCAATTATTTCTCAATTTAAAACTATGTTTTTGTTTACTAAATTGTTTAAATTTATATCACTACTTTTTAGTCAAAAGGATTGTTCTTTGTCTGTAATCTTGTGAGTGTTTATCGGAAAATTGTTGTCGTAGGATATTTTTCAATTTATAGAAATTGCATCTCATATAGAATAGACAATCTTTTTTTGATCTTTTTTTATAAAAAAACCTAGTATTATAATTAGTAATACTCCAAAGCTAAAAATTGATAAAATCATAATTTGTCTTTTTTTGTTTTCTTTTTTTTGATGAAGAAAATTTTTTATATCCATTTTTTTGATTTTAAATTTTTTTGTAAATTTTGAATTGTAGTATATTTAATTGAACGATAAAAGCAAGTATCGTTTTTTTGCCCTATTGAAAACTATATTTTTTCATTGAAAAATGAATTTGTTTTTATATTATTTGTTGAGTTTTATGATTAATATATT